>JADYZS010000253.1 GCA_020853075.1 Anaerolineae bacterium
AACACAATCTTCTATGTTGGCCGCGGTGACCCTACTCTGGACGCTCATTGGAAAGTCCTGGAGGATAAGGGGTGGCGTGTCACCCTGACCTCCAGCCAAAAGCGTGCGGTAGCACGCGCCGGTCCGGAACAGCCCGCGATCATCATCGTAGATGCGACAGCAACCCGTCTCTCGCCGGAGCGCCTCTGCCACCTTCTGCGACAACGGTCTCCGGCCAGTGCCCTCCTCCTGTTCATCGCCGCAGGCGCACGCCTGCCCGATGCTCCCTGTGATTCGGTCCTGGTCAAGCCTTTTACCCAACGCAAATTGAGCATCCGGCTGCAATCACTCTTGAAGGAGCGCACGAACCGGACGTTGCAGGTAGGTCCCCTCATCCTTGATCTGAGCACGCGCCGTCTTCATAGCGATAAGGGGGAACATACCCTGACGCCCAAAGAGTTTGACCTCCTTCTTCTGTTCATGCAGAACGCCGGGCGCGTCCTCAGCCGCCGCGTCATCATGGAAGAAGTATGGCACACTTCGTATCTGGGCTATACCCGCACCCTGGACGTGCACATCCGCTGGCTGCGCCAGAAGATTGAAGCCGAGCCCAGCCACCCCACCATCCTGCGCACGCGGCGGGGTGTGGGCTACGTCCTGGGCAACGAATCGTCCCCGGGTTCCTATCCGCGCCCTGAGAGCAATAATTCCAAGACTGCCGCATAGTGAGCGCCCGGTACAATTCCACGCCTTCCTGGAAACCAGCGAGGAGCAACAAGATGGCTAAGGTGGATTGGGCAGAGATGCTGCCCTACGAGTTGGCCGCGGCTATCGCCACCGCGCCCGTCTGCTATCTCCCATTAGGCACGTTGGAGTTTCACGGCTGGCATCTCCCCTTAGGCTTTGACGCTCTGAAAGCCCAAGCCATCTGCCGCCGCTGCGCGCAGATTACAGGCGGCGTGGTGATGCCGCCCAACTTCTGGGGCATCGGTGGCGGACATAAGGGTTATGCGGGCTCCGCCATTGCGGACGACGATCTCCTCCCGTCTATCCTGCGCAATGCGCTGCGAGAGGTCCGGCGAAATGGCTTCAAGGTGGCTGTGGTACTTACCGGCCACTATCCGGGAGAGCAGGTCATCGCGGTCAAGGCCGCTAGTGCCGAGGCAGGCGCGCCCGACTTCTCGGTGATCGCGCTCCCGGAGCACGAGGCTTTCCCCACGGAGACGCGGGGAGACCATGCAGCCAAGTGGGAAACTTCCCTCGGATTGGCTCTCTTCCCCGAACAGGTGGAGATGGATCGTTTGACGGGGGACAATCCCCTGTACGGCATCTACGGCCAGGACCCGCGTATGGAGGCCCGCGCCGAATTGGGACTTGAAACGGTAGAGGTTATCGTAAATACCATCGCCGACCGGGTGCGCAGCGAATTGAAGCGCCTGGGCGTCGCGTAGTTGCCGGGGATGCTCCCCCTATCTGCTATCTCAAGACATGCGCTACACAAGGAGTCCAACAGATGCGCTACGGACAGGTTCCGGGCATCAACAAGCCGGTCTCGCGCCTGGTGCAGGGCACGCTCATGATCAATTCCAAGAAACTGGATGAGAGTTTCGCCCTCCTGGACGCCATCTATGCCCTGGGCTGCACCGCCTTTGACACGGCCCACGTCTATGGAAACGGTGACGGCGAACGCACCCTGGGGCGCTGGGTGCGCGAGCGCGGGCTACACGACCGGGTTGTCATCATCACGAAGGGCGCGCACCACAACCAGGATCGCAACCGGGTGACGCCCTTTGATATCACGTCCGATCTCTACGATTCGCTGGCCCGTCTCAAACTGGACTACGTGGATCTCTACCTGCTACACCGGGACGATCCCGCCGTGCCCGTCGGCCCCGTCGTGGAGGTCTTGAACGAGCACCAACGGGCAGGGAGAATCCACGCCTTCGGCGGCTCCAACTGGGCACACACGCGCATCGCCGCCGCGAACGAATATGCCAAAGCCCACGGCCTGATTCCTTTCGTAGCGAGCAGCCCAAACTTCAGCCTGGCCGAGCAGTTCAAAGAGCCGTGGTCCGGCTGCATCAGCATCGGCGGGGCGCGCGGGCAGGAAGCGCGAGCGTGGTACACTCAGGATCAGGTTGCCATCTTCTCCTGGTCCAGCCTGGCCGGTGGCTTCTTCTCCGGCCGCTTCACGCGCGATAATCTGGCATCCTTCACCAGTGGCCTGGACGGGTTGTGCGTACATTCCTATTGCTACGAGGATAACTTCCGGCGCTTTGATCGCGCTCGCGTTCTCGCCCAGGAGAAGGGGTTAACCGTTCCCCAGATTGCCCTGGCTTACATCTTCTCGCAGCCGTTGAACCTCTTCGCCCTGGTCGGCTGCAACAGCGGCGACGAGTTCCGTGAAAATAGTGCGGCTCTAGAGGTACGGTTGACGCCGGCAGAGGCAGCCTGGTTAGACTTGCGGAGTGAAACGAGATGACAGATAAGATTCGTTGGGGTATCATCGGCACGGGCGGCATCGCTAAGAAGTTCGCCACGGCGCTGGCCTTCCTTCCTGATGCTGAACTGGT
>JADYZS010000254.1 GCA_020853075.1 Anaerolineae bacterium
ATGCTGCTATCAATCTGTCACTACCTCTTGCTGGTACTGCAAATACTGTGGAGAGTGTGCGCGCTCGGTTGGATGGCGGCGTCAAGATAATTCGTTGCCTGTAAGAACGCACATGCATGTTGTGTTTTTGGGCCGTATCTACGATCTTCCGAAACTCCTGACCTATACCATTGCTATCTGCCAGAGCGCACAGATCTTCCACGGATGCAAATACGCGTTGTCTTTCACCCGACCGTACCGAAGGTATTATCTCTGGTTCTGTTAGCTCCCGCGCCAAGACTTTATGCCCGCTGTCAATCTCAAAGACTTCGTAGGATACTACAGTCACGGGCAAGCCGAATCTGTCTGATAGATACGCTATCATCCGCTCAAGTCCGGGCTCTCTCCCTGTTCCCACTACGAACATCACCACGTCCCTGTCTCCATCCTCTCCACTCTCGTCAGATTCTCTCTCTTTAAGTAATAACTCGATCGTTGTATTGCGGCCATTCAGATACGCATTAACCTTCTGGGCGAGCTCATCGTATGGCATGGTTGCAATGCACGAGGCATAGTCTAAGACCTGCGCAACAGTCTCCCGGCGGACCGTTCCGCTCTTGACCTCTACCACCGCCCATCGTCCCTGGGGATCCAACGCCAGTAGATCAAGAATCCCGCCTTCAACTCTGATTTGGCGACCGATAATAGTTAATCCTGCTTGGAGCAAGTTGGGGTCTCTCTCAATCCATTCTTCAAGATACTTCTCCAAACCGACCCCGCTGCTATCAAGTTTCTCCGGTCCTGTGGCAGTTACGTGCCAGAGTCCAATCCTTGCCATTTCGCCCTCCACAGATTCATGCTTATACACTGAACCGGATGTTCAGGATGTCGCCGTCCTGCACCACGTACTCTTTACCCTCAAGCCGCAGGAGGCCCCGCTGCCGCGCCGCGGCCAGGCTCCCCGCCTCCACGAGCGTATCGTAGCCGATCACCTCCGCGCGGATAAAACCGCGCGCCAGGTCGCTGTGGATCACCCCGGCAGCCTCCACCGCGGTCGCGCCGGCCGGGATCGTCCAGGCGCGCACCTCGTCCTCGCCCACGGTGAAGAAGGCTTGCAGGCCCAAGAGGGCATAACTGAGCCGGATCACCCGGCGCAGCCCCGGCTCCTGGATGTCGTAAGCGGCCAGGAACTCCCGCGCCTCCTCCGGCTCCATCTGGGCCAGTTCCATCTCCAACCGCCCCTGGATACCGGCGATGATCGTATCCCTGTGACGGTAGCCGGGAAGCCTTTCGTCAGCATCTTCGGTGGGCCCGTCGCCGACATTCAGCACGATCAGCAACGGCTTAAGGGTCAGCAGGCCGAAGTTCCGCACCATCTTCAATTCCGAGACCGTCAGTTCCGCGTCTCGCAGCGGCCTGTCAGCCTCCAAGTGCTCGCGGAGACGCCGGAACAGGGCCAATTCGGCCTCGCCGGCTTGCTTGGCGTACTTGTCACCGCTCCTCAGCAATTGGGCTTCCAGTCGCTCCATCCGCTTCTCCACGATGATGAGGTCCGAGAGGAGGAGTTCGCCGTCCACGATTTCCACGTCGCGCTGAGGGTTAGCGCTCCCGTCACCGTTCGCCAGGCCCGGATCCTCAAACGCGCGCACCACGTGCAGCAAGGCGTCACTCTGGCTGAGCGCGTTCAGCAAGGGCCCGCTCAATCCGCCCTGGCTGACCCCCTTCGCCAGCCCTGCGATGTCGGTATAGGTCACCTGCGCGTAGGTGGTCTTGCGCGGCTTGAACATGGCCGAGAGGCGGTCCACGCGAGGGTCTGGCACGTTCACCGTGCCATAGTTGATCTCAAACCGTCCGGAACTGTAGGCCGTAGTCTCCACGTGGCCGAGGGTGAGGGCGTTAAAGATGGTTGTCTTGGTGCTGTTGGGCAGCCCGATGATCGCGATGTGCATGGTCCCTATCTATAAAGTACCGCTGCCGCGGCGGATGCTGGCGACCGGGCAGCGTGTGGGATTCCTATGTCGTTAGTATAACATATCTGCACGAATCGTGCACCCTGGATGGCCTGTTGCGTCAAAGTCCGCCAGCGGATGAAATCCGACGGCTGCGCAGTCGGGTCAAATAGGGGCGAGGCCCCGCGGAGCGGGACGCTGCGCGGCATGCCTCGCCCCTACAGGCGGTTGCCGTTGGTTTCCAACCAATGGCTTCACATCTTCCGCGCGACCACGACCAGATCGGGCGAGGTGGCCGGCTCAAAACCCGGCGCCGGCCAGTCCATCTTGCCAAAGGAGCGGGCCGCGCCGAACCCGGCGGCAGCCAACCCGGCCAGAAGGTCGGCCTGAAAGAGCGGACGTTGCGGCGTCGTATGAGTATGCACGTTCCATCCTGACTCGCCGCGGCGGAAGACGGCGATGTGGAAGGCGATGCGGCCTGCCGCCAAATCATAGTCGGCGAAGCGCCACACCAAATGCTCCTGACCGTCCATCAGGCCGCTCTGCAGGGCCAGGGAACGGGGCCGCGTCCGCCAGCGGAGATCGTAGTTCAAGTTCTGCGTGATGAGGAGCCCGCCGGGCCGCAGGACAGCAGCCATGCCCCGCAGCGCGGCTACCAGATCATCTTGCGTCAGGAGGTGAGGCAGCGAGTTTCCCAGGCAGAGCACTGCATCAAACGGCACAATCTCGGCAAAGGCAGCGGGCAGGCGGGCCAGGTCGGCGACGACGAAAGGCACGGCCAGCCCCGCGTTCGTGGCTTTGCGCTCCGCCAACGCGACCATCACGGGGCTGGCGTCCGCGCCGGTGGCGACATAACCCCAGCGCGCCAGGGCCAGCGCGTGCCCGCCGCTGCCGCAGGCCGCGTCCAGCACGCGCATCGCGCCATGATCCACCAACATCCGGCGGAGAAACGGCCCTTCGCCAGCCAGCCGTGCCTCCCAATCGGTCATCAGGTCAAAGAGTGGCGCGAGGACGTCATAGAAGTCCGAAGAGTGTTCCACTGCCTACACTGCTTCCGCTTCCTCGCGGGCGATCTGCACCCAGCGCACGACGCGCCGGGGATCGTTGTGAATGGTGTGGTTATCTTTCATAATCACTTCTACGCGGCAATCTCGCGTCGCTCGCAGCGCAGCCCGCAAGTTAGCCCGGATCTTCTCCTCGTCAAAGGAGTCGCCGGATAAATCCATGGGGCTCGGCTTCATGGAGAAAATAAAGCGCGCGCCTATCCTCTCGGCCATCGCCGGGATGTTGGTCCACGGCGACATGGAGACCCGGCGCAGGTATGGCATCTGCTCCACGATGTGCCAGCGTTTATCCAAAGGTTCGCAGCAGCCGTAGCAGTTCAGACCGAACCGGGCCATGATCGGCACCTGGTAGGGGAAGATGAACTCGGCGAACATCTGCGGTGAGACGATCACCGTCTCCTGGCTCTCGGCAAAGCCCCACATATCGCACGTGCGCACCTGGCCGGGGAAATCACGTCTGGGCCGTTCGCGGCTCCAACCGAAGCCGCCGGAACCGACGTATGTGCCGTCGTTGTTCAGGCTCAGGAGCCCGTTCTTTTGCAGGAAGTCCAGTTTCGCCATGTGCCCATCGCGCAGGAATGACATCAGACGGTGCAGTTCCTGGGGATGATCCGTCATGTCGTACATCACCTGCGTCATGCCGCGCAGGTTGATCAGAGTCCACGTCATTCCCAGAGTCCACCACCAGGCCGTCTTCAGGCGCACGGTCAACAGGTCGCCCAGCGTTTCCTCTGCCAGATTCACGATCCGCGTCGTTGCCGCGTCATCTACTACGATCTGTGGGAAATGAAGCCGGGAGAAATCCCGTCTGTAGTCTTTGAGGGGCGGGTCCCATCTGTAAGCACCGCCATCCTGGCCGCCGATCTTCGTCTCGTGCATGCCCCAATCGCTCTCGGTATAGACGTGGGGCACGTTGAAATAGGGCTCAATGACACGGTCATCGCGCATCTCGGTGCTCCAATGGACCTCCTTGCGCAGCGTCATCTCCCATTGGCGAGCCAGTTCTCCCTGACAAGCGAGATCCTCAGGCCTGATGATCTCGTTCCACCCGTTCTCCGGATCGCAGAAGATGACCGGCCGCGTCGGTCCCAGGGCGTTGTGTTGGTACCAGAGGCCGCGCTTTTCTTGCTCAATGGGCCGCGCGGCCAATTCGGCCACCTGGCTCGCCAGCCTGCGGAGCACGGCGCGGTCTTCTGCGCTGATCGTCGCGTCCCTCACGACTACGCCTTGGGCACTCACCAGGGCGGCTCGCGTCTGGTCGGTCATATTACACCTCCTGTCCCTTCTCTACGAGAAGCCTGCTGCCCAGGAGTCCGAGCACCAGGCACGCGAAAGCAGTCATGCCAAACATCAGGCGGATACCGATGCTCTCGGCCAGCACACCGCTCAACCCAGGGCCAGCGAACATGCCGATAGCATACACCGCCTGGTGCAACCCCATCGCCGTCGTGCGCTCTGCGTCCACAACGTAGCGAATGCTCATGCCCATCAGCACAGGGCCGCCGATGCCCTGCGATAAGCCAATACAGATCTGTGAGATGAAGAGATAAGGTAACGACGGGGCCAGCGCCGCTGCTATGATCCCTGCTGAGAGAAACGCGAAGGAGAGATAGGCCAGGGGGCGCGCGCCGGTCCGCTTGACGATGGCGGTGGTTGCCAGGTTGCCCAGCATCAGCACGGCGATGTTCACGCTGACCATCAGGCTCTGCGTCACGTCGGTGGCGCCCAATTGCTTGCCCAGGACAGGCAGAAATCCGAACGTGGCGGCCCAATTCGCATATTGGCTGACCAGCGCGAGGAGAGCGGGTAGGAGCACATCCTGCCGTGTGATGAGGCGGCCAAGATGTCCCAGCGAAGGGCGCTGGGCGGGACGCCGCTTCTCCGGCACAGCGAGCACGGCGAGAATGGCAAGGGCTGCCGCGCCGGCTGCCAGAAAGAAGGCCAGAGAATACCCACCCATCTGATTGAGGGGGCCGGTCAGGCTGGTGGCCGAGATGCGTCCCACCTGGCCGACGAGGTTCAGGATAGCGGTGGCGCGCACGGCATCTTGGGGAGGAAAGAGGCCACTGAAGGCTGCGATCAACGGGACCCAGGTGCCTGCGCCCAGCCCCGTGATGGCGCGACCCAGGAGCAAGCCGTTCACGTCACCGGCTATCCCCATGACCCATGCGCCCAGCCCGGCCAGGATGATGCCCATGACGATGAACGGCTTGCGCCAACCCAGCCAATCGGCAGCGATGCCAATCGGCAGCCGGATGGCCGCCTGCCACAAGCCGTACATAGAGAGTACCACACCAACCAGGGCCAGGTTCTCGGTTTTGCTTTGCGTGTAAGTAGGCAACGTAGGCACGTATAGATAAAGGGCCAGCCAGTACAGAAAGACTATCACGCTGTACAGCCCAATCGTCAGGCGTCTGCTGCCGAGGTCGGCAACGTGGGGAAGGGCAACTCGCCCTACGGAGGATTCGCTCATGCCGGTGTGGCTCCTTGTTTGCAGCTGCGTAGCGCAACGCGATCCAGTGTACTATATGCTCCGCTAATGGTCAACTGAGAAGAAAAACCCTAAAGGGCTTCAAGTCCTTTAGGGTTTCAATCTATACTTGACAAAGACGCTCGCTCGTGCTACAATCGCATTACGATAACGGAAAATGATATTATGATTCGCAACTTTTTTCTTGGCTTTATCAAAATCCACATTCTCTACCATGCCGTGCGGAAGCCGGTCTATGGTCTTGATCTCATCCGGGAACTGGCGCGCCACGGCTACAGCCTCAGCCCAGGCACATTGTACCCGGTGCTGCACAGTCTGGCGCGGGAAGATTATCTCAGTGTTGAGAAGCAGGTGGTGAACGGCAAGGTACGAAAATACTACGCGGCAACGAAAAGGGGAAAAGAAGCCCTGTCCGAGGCTTATGCCAGAGCGCGCGAACTGATGGATGAAATCAGCAACGACAACGAGAAGCCTATCACTGAATCAACGTGAAAGGGCCGGAACCTGTTGGCAATCGGTATTTTGGGCGAAGCGACGGGCTTCGCCCTTGTTGTTTTCCGCGATCTTGTGAAACGCTACGCTTGCCGCGCGGGGCCATGCTGAGTATAATCATAACATGGAACTCCCAATCGGCGCGACCCTAGGCCCCTACCAAATCACCGGACTCCTCGCCAGGGGAGGCCAGGCCGATGTCTATCGTGCCCGCCAGCCAAACCTTGAGCGCGATGTCGCCATCAAAATCCTGCCGGAGAGCCTGACGGCGGAAGAGGGCTTCGTTGACCGCTTCCGTCGCGAGGCACGTTCTGTCGCCCATTTGCATCATACGAATATCGTGCCAGTGCACGATTTTGCCTGCGACAACGGTGTTTCCTACGTCGTTATGGAATACGTGCCCGGGCCGACGCTACAGCAACGGCTTCAGGAAGCGCGGGCGAAGAACGAACATCTCCCCTTAGGGGAGGCGGCCCGCATGGCGCGCGCGGTTGGCTCGGCCCTGGACTATGCCCATCGCCAGGGCATGGTGCACGGGAACCTCAATCCGGCCAATGTCATCTTCAACGCCGACGGCGAGCCGGTCTTGACCGATTTCGGTATTGCCCGCATGGTGGAGGGGACGAAGTTCGCGGCCTCGCGTCTCCTCTTGGGCAAGCCCGCGTACATGTCGCCGGAGCAGTGCCGGGGCGAGAAGGCGTCCGCTGCCGGTGACCTCTACAGCCTCGGTGTCATCCTGTACGAGATGGTCACGGGCCGCGCCCCCTTCGTGGCCGATACGCCGACCGGCATCCTCTTTAAGCAGGTCAGCGAACCGCCCCCTGCTCCTCGCGCCTTCGCGGCAGACCTCTCTCCCGACGTGGAACAGGTCATTCTGAAGGCTCTCGCCAAGTCTCCCGCCGAACGCTTCGTCTCCGGCGCGGAGATGGCTGCGGCATTAGAGGGCGCGTTGCGGTCTTCCACAGCAGAGGCAGCCGCGACGCTGGCCGGTGCGACGGCGGCAGCCGCGGCCCTGGTGGGGCGGGACGAGGCCTCCCAATCTGCCGGGGCCTTGGCAAAAGAGGCGGAGCCGCCGCGTATGCCGCAGACCGGGCTGAGTGCCAGCATCGGC
>JADYZS010000255.1 GCA_020853075.1 Anaerolineae bacterium
CACCAGGGCCATGTCCCACACTCTCTCTGAGAGTGGCATCTTTATGGGGAGCCCTCTCAACGGTTCGGGTGATCTCCTGCCGCCCGAAGATATGTACGAAGCGTGCCGGGTGCTGGCCCGCGAGGTGCGTTGGCTGGGAGGGTTGGAGTGGGATTGGGGTCGTCTTCACAGGATGGAAATACCCTCGGAGTTCACAGACCTGATCCACTCCTACTTGAAATCCGTGCAGGAGAGCACGGCAGAACACAAGGGCTGGAAGATTCCCGAAACGACCCTCGTCTTTCCCTGGATTGTCCGTCTGTTCCCCGACGTCAAGTACATCTTCTGGATTCGCAACCCACGCGATTGCATCCTCGGGTCGCACCTGACCGATAATCTGAACGACTTCGGTATCCAGTACCCCGCCACCGAGGATGAGCGGTTGCGCCGGGCGATCTCCTGGAAATACCAGTACGATCTGGTTAGAGCGACACCGAAGCCCCAGCACTGGATAGAGGTCAGGTTTGAAGACTTTGTCCTGCACCAGGACGAGGCGCTGGCGCGGCTGGAGGATTACCTCGGCATTAAACTCGCCAAGATTCCCGTCCAGCCGGAAGCGGTTGACCGCTGGAAGAGGGATGAGGGGGTGAACTATCACGACTTCTTCGCGCCAGCCATGATGGAATATAGTTACGAGACCGCAGAAAGAGTTGATAATTGAACCGCAGAGAACGCGGAGACACAACATTTATCCTCTGCGTTCTCCGCGACCTCTGCGGTTAAACTTCCTGGTGCAAACGGAGAATGCCAAATGCTGAAAGTCTGCGTGATCGGCATGGGGCCCATCGGCAACCGCCACGCCGACATATACCGGCAAGACCCGCTGGCGGAACTGATAGGAGTGTGCGACATCCACCGAGATCGGGCAGACACGGCAGCCGCTCGCCTGGACGTACCCGCGTTCTACGATGCCCGGCAGATGCTGGATACACTCCGGCCCGACCTGTGCAGTATCGCCACGGGCGGTTACGAGTACGGCAGCGACCACTACGAGCCGATGATGCAGGCTCTGGAGGCGGGCTGCCACGTCCTCTGTGAGAAGCCGATCTGCAATGAAATCCCCAAGGCCGAGGCGATGGTGGCGCAGGCCCAAGAAAAAGGCCTCTGCTTTGGCGTCAACCTGAATCACCGTTTCACACCAGCGGCCAGGCTGGCAAAGAGATGGATGGACGAGGGACGCCTGGGCCATCTCCTTTTTATCAACATGAGCATCTGGATCAAGAACCCCGCGGAGAGTTCGCCCTATTTCCATATTAAAGCGCTTCATCCCCACTCGGTGGACATCATGCGTCACTTCTGCGGTGACGTGGAAGCGGTTCACTGCTTCGCCACCAAAGCGCCGGGACGCACTATCTGGACAACCGCACAGTTCAACATGCGCTTCCGGAACGGAGTCGTCGGCTCACTGACCGGCAGTTATGACATAGAGCGAGGACACCCGATGGAGCGCTGCGAGGTCGCGGGCCTCAAAGGGCGGTTCGTCCTGGAGGATATGTTCCGGGAGGTGACGCTCTACCCCGCAGGGAACCTGGAGAAGACCGTCTATACCAATCCGATCTTCGGCGGGATGCGAGACTTTGAAGATACCTTCCGCAACCGCATCCATCGCTTCCTGGAGCAGGTCAGCGAAGGAGCCGCGCCCGATGAGATTGACGGCTCCGGCGCGGACGGGCTGGCGGCACAGAAGGTGTTACAGGCGGCAATTGAGTCGCTAGAGACGGAGACCGTCGTTCACGTCCGCTGAAAGAAGGTCACACATGCACGCACCCATCAGTATCGGCATCATCAGCTTTGCCCACGGCCACGCCAATACCTACTGCCAGCGGATAGCAACGTTTGACGACGCGCGGCTGGTGGCCTGCTGGGACAACGACGAGGCACGCGGCCGCGCGGCAGCGGCTCAATATGGCATGGGCTACTCGCCGCACCTGGAAGACCTGTTGGGCAACGCGGCGATACAGGGCGTAATCATCACCTGCGAAACCAACCGCCACGCGGAGATGGCAGTTGCCGCGGCGGAAGCAGGAAAGCACATCTTATGCCAGAAGCCGATGGCGCTGACCCTGGCCGACTGTGACCGCATGGCAGCGGCGGCGCGCCGGGCCGGTGTCGTGTTCATGATGGCTTACCAGATGCGCCACGACCCGTCCA
This sequence comes from Anaerolineae bacterium, assembly GCA_020853075.1. Lineage (GTDB taxonomy): Bacteria > Chloroflexota > Anaerolineae > JADYZS01 > JADYZS01 > JADYZS01. The sequence continues at coordinate 2,191 of JADYZS010000255.1, forward strand.
ACATCAAGATCAAGGAGTTGGTGGAGGCCGGTGCCTTGGGTAAGATCGGCATCTTGCGGCGACGCCACTGCATCTCTGTGCTCCTCAACGAAGGTTTCGTTAAAGGCCACACGCGCTGGCATTATGATCCGGTGAGAAACATGGGAATGTTTATGGATGACGCCTCTCACGCCACCGATTTCATCCACTGGATCCTGGGCCGTCCGGCCAGCGTGATGGCGGAGATCGGTAACACCCTGACCGACTTCTCCCCCGACGACACTGGTGTGGCAATCTACACCTTTGCGAATGGCACCATTGCCGTACTACTCAACTCATCAGTGGTGCTGGCCGGGGAGAACACTACCGAGGTCTATGGAGACAAGGGCGTGCTTGTGCAGAACTACGACGACGCGGTCTCTACCAGCCTGGCTTTACCGGGCGCTGTTGCGCTGAACCTCTACACGCAGGACCAGCCAACCTGGCGCGACATGGGCATCCACATCCCGGCGAGCCACGGCGAGCGGATTGCCGCCGTCCCGCGCCCATTTATTGACTGCCTCAAGCATGGCACCGAGCCGCCCGTCACCGCCGAAGATGGGAGAGTTTCGGTTGAGATGGTGCTTGGTGCTTACCGCTCGGCTGCCGAGGGGAAGCGGGTACATTTCCCGCTAGAATGAGAACACTGTCGTGAAACTGGGAGCCAATTCCGTATTGTTTGGCGGCTACGATATGGAAACCGCCTTCAAGCAGATCGCGTTGGCCGGTTACGATGGGATTGAAGTCTCGGCCATTGACGGGATGAGCGAGCACCTGGTGTTGGATCACTGGCGCGAGATCACCCCCCAGATCAAGAGGTTGGCACAGGTCTATAGTCTGGAACTCCTGGCGATGGAGCAACCCTCACAAGACCCCGCGAAGATGGAACAAGCCTTTCAGTCTGCTGTGGAGACCGGCATCCCCATCATCAACTGCGGCCCCGGCGGCAAATCGGGCGATGAGGCGAGCCTGCAACAGACTATTGATTCATTGGGCAGGCTGTCCGTGATAGCAGAGAGGTACGGCGTAACGTTATGCGTGAAGGCGCACGTCGGCGCGAGCGTGTACAACACGCCCACCACGCTGCGACTGATGGAGGCAATTACCTCACCCGCCTTCGGCATTGACATGGACCCATCGCACATTTACCGCGCAGGCGAGAACCCCGTTGAGGCTATCGCCGCGGTCGTCTCGCGCGTCCGGCACGTCCACATCCGCGACTGCAAGGGCCGCCAACAAGGGCCGGGCAAGCCGGAAGACCAGGCAAACGGGCGCGGCAACATTGACCTGGTCGGCTACATCCGCGTGCTGCACGAGCACGGTTACACCGGGCCGCTGGATTTGGAGATCATCGGGGCCAAGACCTACAGCCCGGTGCAGTGCAGCATGATCGCGGCGGAAGCGCGCGGGCACATGCAGGCTTGTTTGCAGGCCTGCGGGGCGCGGTAGGATATTGGATGAAAGCTGTTGGTTTCCAGCTGATGGCTAACAAGTCTTCGCAGCCCGTTCCCCCAGCCGGCTCCGCACCGCCGAGGTCACCTGCTCTATGCCCCTGACCAGATAGTGGTAGTCGGCGGCCAGGTGCATCCATTGCACGCCGCGCTGAACCATGTCCATCACCGCATCGGGGTCATTCCCCAGCCCCGCACCTACCGGCAGACCGGCCGCGCGCGTCTTGGCAATGATCGTGTTCATCGCCTCAACGACGCGGGGATGCTTCAGGTCGCCCAGCACGCCGAGGGCACTGGAGAGGTCCACCGGCCCAATCGCCACCGAGTCAAGGCCCGGAACGGCTAAGATGTTATCCAGGTCGTTGAGCGCCTCTGCCGTCTCAATCATCACTGCC
>JADYZS010000256.1 GCA_020853075.1 Anaerolineae bacterium
GTCCGATCTGCGGCGGCCTGCTGGAGGTCGCCCACGACATGAAAGCGTTGAAAGACCGCAACGCCGCCGGCTGGATGCGCCTCTTTGAGCGGCGCGCCCACGCCACCGAATGGCCCTACGGCTCCGGCGTCTGGGGCAAGAAAGAGTGGGTCCTTCCTGACATCTCCGACGATAACATCGTCAGCATGTACGAGGGGAACTCCAACCTATTCTGGGCCGAACGGTTGGGGAAAGAGATCGGCCTGGAAGACTTGTGGGTCAAACTGTGCGGCAACAGCCACACTGGCTCCTTCAAAGACCTGGGGATGACCGTCCTGGTCTCGGCAGTGAAAGAGATGCAGGCGCGCGGCGTCCCCATCCGGGCGGTGGCCTGCGCTTCTACAGGCGATACGTCGGCCGCTCTGGCGGCCTATGCGGCTGCCGCGGACATCCCGGCCATCGTCTTCCTGCCGCGCGGCAAGGTGAGCACCGCGCAACTGATCCAGCCCATCGCCAACGGCGCGTTGGTGCTCGCCCTGGATACCGATTTTGACGGCTGCATGGAGATCGTCAAAGAGGTGACCCACGATAACTCTATCTATCTCGCCAACTCCATGAACAGCCTCCGCATTGAGGGGCAGAAGACGGTCAGCATTGAGATCGTGCAGCAGTTTGACTGGGCTGTGCCCGACTGGATTATCATCCCGGTGGGGAACCTGGGCAACATCAGCGCGCTGGGCAAGGGGCTGCTGATGATGAAGGAATTGGGTCTCGTCAACCGGCTGCCGAAATTGGTCGCGGCTCAGGCACAGAAGGCGAACCCCTTCTACCTCAGTTATCAGACGAGGTTCCGCGAGTTCGTCCCGGTGCAGGCGCAGCAGACCCTCGCCTCGGCCATCCAGATCGGCAACCCGGTAAGTTACCAGAAGGCGGTGAAGGTCTTACAGGAGTTTGAGGGGTTGGTGGAGCAGGCCAGCGAGGATGAGTTGGCCGACGCCGCGATCCGCGCCGACCACACTGGCATGTACACCTGCCCCCACACGGGCGTGGCGCTGGCCGTCCTCTTCAAACTCTTAGCCCAAGGGGTCATCAAGCGGAGTGACCGCGTCGTCGTCATTTCTACGGCCCACGGGTTGAAGTTCACGCAATTCAAGTTGGATTATCACGAGAACCAGTTGGCCGACGTGGTGGCCCGCCACGCCAATCCGCCCGTCTATCTGCCGGCGGATACGCAGGTCGTGCGGGATGCTATAAATCGGAGGCTGGACGCGCGGGGTGCGTGATAAGTTTCTACATCGTGCTCGGAGATGTAACATGAGCAGCCTGGCGAATAAACCTCTGCAGATCTATCTGCGCGACGAGCAGATGGCGATGTTGCGTGCCCTGGCCCGGCGGCGAGGGGTTTCTCTGGCCGAGTTGATCCGCCAAGGCGTAGATCGTCTCCTGGCCGAGGTTCCCGCCGCAGAAGATCCCTTGTCCGATATCGTAGGCTTCTTTGATTCCGGGCAGGGAGACCTCGCGGAGCGGCACGATGCCTACCTCGTCCGGGTTGGCCAGGAGGAAAAACGGACATGGTCCGCGAAATCTTCGTAGATGCGAGTGCCTGGATAGGGCATAGGTGATAGCATGGACATGGACGTTTCCCGTTGGCGCGATGCCGTCGCCGACGTCTTTGAGGTATATGACGTAACGGCGCTGCCCGACCGCAGCGGCACGGTGCGGCTGCGCGGGCGGCTCCTGATAGATTCGGACAAGGCGTATGCCACCCTGGCGCCACGCTTGCGCGCGCAAGGCTACACCATCCTCTTCCGGCAGGAGAAAGAGGATCAAGTCATCCTCATCGTGCCGGGCGTGGTGCCGCAAACGTCGCCGCGCATCGGGCCGGCTGTAATCCTTTTCATCCTCACGCTTGTCTCGGTGTTGTACACTGGCGCGGTCATGGAGGCAACAGATGCGAATACGATTCGTCTCCTGGATGGGCTTCCCTTTGCTGTCAGCCTCCTCTCCATCCTGTTGGCCCACGAGTTCGGACACTACATCGTCGCCCGCCGCCTGGGCGCGTCGGTGAGCCTCCCCTATTTTATCCCACTCCCTACTATTCTTCCCTATTTTTTCAGCCCCTTCGGGACGATGGGAGCGGTCATCGTCACACGATCCCCCACTCTCAACCGGCGCGCGCTCCTGGCGATCGGCGTAGCCGGGCCACTGGCCGGGCTCGTTATCGCCGTGCCCGTCCTGATCTACGGCCTTTCGTTATCTCAGGTACGGCCCTTGCCACCCGGCCAGTTGTACACTCAGGAAGGGAATTCCCTTCTCTACCTGGCGATCAAGTTCGCTATGTTCGGGCGCATCTTGCCGTCTAACGGTGTGGACGTTTCGCTCCACTCCGTTGCCTTCGCAGGGTGGGCAGGGCTTTTGGTCACCGCGCTGAACCTGATCCCCGCCGGGCAACTAGACGGTGGTCACATCGTTTATGCTCTCCTGGGTGAGCGCGCCCGTGCCGTGACCGCAGTCATCATCGTCGCCCTTCTTGCCCTGGGCCTGGTGTGGAATGGCTGGTGGCTTTGGGCGTTGCTGGTCGCCGTCTTCGGCCAGGTGCGCGCGATGCCGCTGGATGCCATCACCCGGCTAGACCGGCCCCGGCAGGTGCTGGCCGTCCTCATTGTCGTCCTGTTTTTCCTCATCTTCACCCCGATCCCGCTGGCATTTCGTGTCGGCTGAAGGAAAGAGCCATGACCACCGTCACCGTGGACGGCGAACATCTCACCATTGAGGACGTCGTGCAGGTCGCACGCGCCGCGCCCGGAACTATCCGTTTAGCATTAGCGCACGAAGCCCGCCAAAAGGTGGATCGCGCCCGCGCCGCGGTGGAGGATTTCGTCGCCCGCGGCCAGGTCGTCTATGGCATCACCACAGGCTTCGGCGCGTTCAAGGACAGGATCATCCCCCGCGACGAACTGCGCCAGTTGCAGCGCAACATCGTCATGTCCCACGCGGTGGGCATGGGCGAGCCGCTCCCTACTGCCGCCGCGCGGGCGATGATGCTGATCCGGGCTAACACGCTGGCGAAAGGCCATTCCGGTATCCGGGCCGAGGTCCTCGCGCTCCTCCTGGCGATGCTGGAGCGGGGCGTCCATCCTGTCATCCCGGAGCAGGGGTCGCTGGGCGCGTCGGGCGACCTCGCGCCGCTGGCGCACATCGCCCTGGTAATGATCGGGCTGGGCGAGGCGGAATACCGGGGAGCGCGGCTGCCGGGCGCGGAGGCGCTGCGCGGCGCGGGCTTGCAGCCGGTGGAACTGGTGGAGAAAGAGGGCTTGGCCCTCACCAACGGCACCGCGCTGATGGCCGCTTTGGGCGCGCTCCACGTCACTGGCGCGGAGAACGCGGCCAAAGTAGCCGACATCGCCGGCGCGCTCTCGCTGGAAGCCCTCCACGGCACGCTGGACGCCTTTGACGCGCGCATCCACACGGCGCGACCCCACCCCCGCCAGATGGAGGCCGCGGCTTACCTGCGCCGCATCCTGGCCGGCAGCACCTTCGTGCGCGGCCACGATCCCCTCAACGTGCAGGATGCCTACACGCTGCGCTGCATGCCCCAGGTGCACGGCGCCTGCCGCGACGCCATCCTGTATGCTCGCTGGGTGACCGGCATTGAATTGAACTCGGCCACCGATAATCCCCTCATATTCTTCGACGAAGCGGGCGCGCCCGTCTGTCTCTCCGGCGGCAACTTCCACGGCGAGCCGCTGGCGATTGCCATGGATTACCTGGGGTTGGCGCTGACGGAGTTGGGCAACATGGCCGAGCGACGGCTGACACGCCTGACCGACGAAGCCTCCAACCAGGCGACGCTCCCCGCGTTCCTCATCAAGCATGGCGGGTTGAACTCCGGCTTCATGCTGACGCAATACACCGCGGCCGCGCTCGCCTCGGAGAACAAGGCGCTGGTGCACCCGGCCAGCGCGGATACCATCCCCACCTCGGCCAACACCGAGGATCACGTCTCCAATGGGCCCATCGCCGCACGCAAGGCGGGGATCATCCTGCGCAACCTGGAAAAGATCCTGGCGATAGAACTCTTTGCCGCCGCGCAGGGGATTGATTTCCGGCGCGAGACCCTGGGGCACCATACGAAACTGGGCCGCGGCACCGCCGTTGCCTATCGCTTGGTGCGGGAGCGGGTTCCCTTCCTGGAGCACGACGCGGTGATGTATCCCTATATGGAGTCGCTGCGGGCACTGGCCGCAGGTGGCGAATTGGTGCGCGCGGTGGAGGCGGAGATTGGGCCAGGCTGACGAAGGGGTACGCGATAAGTTGGCGCGCGGCGAATGGGAGGAGGTCACCTGTCCCCGCTGCCGGGGCGAGCGGCGGTGTTCCCAGTGCAAAGGGACAGGCATCGTCGGGATGATGGGGATTCCCTGCACGCTCTGCGGCGGCGGCTACCAAGAGGTCACGCGGTGGGATTGGAGCCGCTTCCCGCCCCGCCGGGTAACGAGGCGAGAGACGGTTCCGGGCACGGGCCGCTGCGCGGGCTGTGACAACGCGGGCAGAGTCTATCGGGATACAAGAACCGGAGCGATTTATCGCCAGGCAACGGGCAAGTAAAGTCGCCTCTCCCGCCGCGGAACATGGACGACTCCTTTCTTACACGCTTCAGGCCCTTGAATTCCTTTACCTGGCCGATGAGTGTGCACCTTTTTCGTCTAGCAGGAAACCTACGATTTCGGATGCAAAACCCTTGCCAAAATGCCTTACTTATGCTAAAATGTAAGCGTCATAGACGATGGTTTCTCGCCACCGCCTTCCCTGATGAGTAGTCATCGTTTGTTCAACATCGGGACCCTACAACCCATCTTGGTAGTACGTCGCCGAGGCCGAGGCGGAGATGGTGCGCGAGCATCGTATACGCCTGGGCCTCGTTGTTTCTCGGAGAGACCTCTTGATTGACCCCTGGGCTATCATAATTCTCGCCGCGGGGCAGGGAACCCGCATGAAGTCGCGTGTTCCCAAAGTGCTACACCCTCTCGGCGGCCAACCCCTCATTCGCCATAGTACCGGCCTGGCCCGTGCGCTCGTCCCCCAACGCCCGCCCGTCGTCGTGGTAGGTCACGGCGCGGACGGAGTGCGCGCCGAACTGGGCGACGAGGTGGAATACGTTGAACAGGCGCAACAACTGGGAACCGGCCATGCCGTGCTCCAGGCCCGGCCCGCGTTGGAAGGCCGCGCCGCCCAACTCGTTATCTTCTATGCCGACATGCCCCTCTTAACACGCGAGACGGTGCAGCGACTCATGGCTCTTCACCAGGAGAAGGGCGGCCCTCTGACCCTGCTGACCGTGATTGCAGATGAGGCGCGGGGTTTTGGCCGCATCGTGCGCGACGAGGCGGGCCGCATCCTCGGCATCGTGGAGGAAGCACAGGCTACCCCTGCGCAACTGGCAATCAACGAATTAAACCCCGGTGTCTATGTCTGCGATGCCGCCTGGCTCTGGCCGCGCCTGGCAAGCCTTCCACTTAGCCCTAAGGGGGAATATTACCTGACCGATATCGTCGGGCTGGCCGTGGCCGAGGGCGTGGGGGTGGAAACCTGTACGACAGACGACCCCGGCGAGTGCCTGGGCATCAATACGCGCGTCCATCTGGCCGAGGCGGAGGCAACACTGCGCGGGCGCATAAACCGCCGCTGGATGTTGGCGGGGGTGACCCTGTTGGACCCCGCGACGACCTATCTGGGGGCAGAGGTGGAGATCGGCCCCGACACGGTGATCTATCCCAATACGCACCTGTGGGGTAAGACGAAGGTCGGCCAGGAGTGCATCATCGGCCCGAACACGCTCATTCGGGATTCAACTATCGGCAATCAGGTGCAGATTGAGTGCTCGGTGATTGAAGGTGCAATCGTAGAAGACAAAGTGGACGTCGGCCCCTTCGCCCATCTGCGCAAGGGCGCGCACCTGGCAACTGGCGTACACATGGGGAACTTCGGCGAGGTGAAGAACTCGTACCTGGGCCCCGGGACGAAGATGGGCCATTTCAGTTACCTCGGCGACGCTCAGCTAGGCGAAAACGTGAATATCGGGGCAGGGACGATCACCTGCAATTACGATGGTGTGCGCAAGCAGCGCACCGTCATAGAGGACGGCGCGTTCATTGGCAGTGATACGATGCTGGTCGCGCCGGTGCGGGTTGGGCGCGGGGCCAAGACAGGCGCAGGCTCGGTCGTTACCCACGACGTGCCACCGGAATCGTTGGCTTACGGTGTTCCTGCGCGCGTGAAGAAGAGCCCTGGCGATGGGTCAGCGACGGCTTCATCGTCGGGCCAGGATGGAACGTAATGGATGGTGAAGCCTCACTTTTAGTCGGCCTTTTGCTCCTCTTCTTATTGCTGGCGGCTTTCGTTGCCGCCGCGGAGGTCGCCCTGGCCTCTGTCAGCCGTCTGCGGGTACGGCAGATGACGGAGGCGGGTGTCTCCCAAGCGCGGGTTGCACAAATGCTCCTCAGCGACCCGGCCCGCTTCCTCTCTACTCTGATGACGCTGAAGGCTCTCGCCTTCGTGGGGACGGCGGGCACCATCTCCCTCATCGCCTGGCGCAACAAGACCGGCTGGCCGGGCATGATCCTGGCATGGTTGGGCACGGTCCTCCTCCTTCTGATTACCCAGATTGCCCCACGCGCGCGGTCTTTGCGCAATCCGGAAACCTTCGCTCTCTATCTCTCCGGCCCCGTGCAGTTCTTCGCGACCATCCTGACTCCCGTCACCGCACCGTTGCGCTATCTGGGAGGGAGATTGCGCGGCCATAATGCCGATGCGAAAGAGCCAGAAGAGAGCCTTTTCCTCAGCGAAGATGGGTTGCGCTTCCTCTTAAATGTGGCAGAGGAAGAGAGCATCATTGAGGAAGAAGAGCGCGAGATGATCGGCAGCATCCTGGAACTGGGCGATACCCTGGTGCGCGAGGTGATGGTTCCCCGTCCGGATATTGCCGCAGTAGAGGTGGATACGCCGCTGCACGAGGCGGTGGACGTCGTGCTGAACGCGGGCCATTCCCGTATCCCGGTGTACAAAGAACGGATAGATAACATCGTCGGCATCCTCTATGCCAAAGACCTTTTACGTGCCTTGCACGATGGGCCAACGGACCGTTCCCTCTCTACCCTCTTGCGCCCCGCCTACTTCATCCCTGAGTCAAAGAAGGTGGACGAACTCCTGGAAGACCTGCAACAGCGCCGGGTACACATAGCGATTGTGGTGGATGAATACGGGGGCACCGCCGGGCTGGTGACCATTGAAGATCTGGTGGAGGAGATCGTCGGCGAGATTCAGGATGAGTTTGACCGGGAGGAACCGGCCATCCAGCCGCAGGGCGAGGGGGTGTATCTCCTCAACGCGCGGCTGCCTCTGGATGAGGTGCAGGAGGTTCTGGGAGTGGCATTGCCTGCGGACGGGGGTGATACCCTGGGCGGCTTCATCTATAGCCAACTGGGGCGCGTCCCGGTCGTGGGCGACGAGGTGACTTTTGGCCGGTTGCACCTGGAAGTCCTCTCGGTGATGGGCCGGCGCATCAAACAGGTGCGCGCAGAGAGCCTGCCGGAATCCGAAGAAGCCCACGGGGAAAACGATTCCCAGACGCTACCGGCCCGGCCGGCCCTGAGCGGTGAAGCATGACGGTAGAAGGGGAAGACCAGGAGTTGGTGGCGCGGGCCCAGGCGGCCCGCGCCCTCGCGTATGCGCCCTATTCAGGCTATCACGTGGGGGCGGCGGTGCGGGGTGCGTCGGGGCAGATTTACGCGGCGGGCAACGTGGAGAACGCGTCTTACGGCCTCACCGTCTGCGCCGAGCGCGCCGCCGTCTTCAAGGCGGTATCCGAAGGCGAGCGCAAGTTGGTCACCGTAGCCGTGGCGACGGAGAACGGCGGCTCGCCCTGCGGCGCATGCCGCCAGGTGCTGCGAGAGTTCGGCCTGGCGATGCGCGTCCTCGTGGTGGATAGCGCAGGCCGGACGCGCGCCTATACCCTGGCCGACCTCCTGCCTGATTCCTTCGGGCCGGAGGATTTGGCAGAACGGGAAACCTAGAGTGGGCTGAAGCCCGCCATCGGATGAAATCCGACGGCGGTGGGAAGCCCACGTAGTTCGCGATTCCCGAACGAATTTGTAGGGGCGTTCAACCACGTCAAGCCGCGGCTTGGTTGAACACCCCTACTTTTTTGTTGCCTACGCCTCGCGCTGATGGTATAATGCCCGCAGCCCCAAAAGAGGAGGCGCGGGATGGCCGAGCCAGTGGGACTCAACAAAGAGATGGTAGAAGTTCGCACCCTGTGCGACGCTAAGGGATTCTCCTCAGATATGGGGGAAATCTGGCAGAAACTGGCCCTCATCCACACCGAGGTCTCTGAGGCGACGGATGCTTACAAAAAGGGCGAGCCTCTGGAGAAGGTAGGCGAGGAATTGATTGACGCTGTGATTCGCATCCTGCATCTCCTCTCGGTGCTCAACCTGGACGCGGAAGCGCTGTACCAGGCGAAGATGGCGAAGAACTGGGCGCGCCCGTACAAGTATAATACGGTGCGCGGGGGATAGTAGAGGCCCTCACCCCCGTCCCGTACGGCGAGTACACCCACGGGACTTGCCCCTCTCCCGCAGGCGGGAGAGGGGAGTCAGCCCCAACCCTCTCCCCGGAGGGGAGAGGGTTGGGTGAGGGGCGATCAAACTCTCGCAGTAGGCCACTCACAGAAATACTCATCCTTGTAAGGTGCTACGGATGTGAGCAAAGAGCGCCTCTACCGCACAGAGGCCATCGTCCTCAAGCGCAGCGACGTGGGTGAGGCCGACCGCCTGCTGACGGTCTATACGCCCGGCTGGGGCAAGTTGCGCCTCCTGGCGAAAGGTGTGCGCAAGATCGCCAGCCGCAAGGCCGGTCACGTGGAGTTGTTTCTGCACACCGAGTTCCAGGTGGCGCAGGGGCACACGTGGGACATCGTGACCCAGGCCGAGACGCTCCATGCCTTTCGCGCCCTGCGCGAGGACCTCTGGCGCACCGGCTATGCTTCCTACTGTGCCGAGTTGCTGGACCGCTTCGCCGAAGAGGAAGAGGAGAACCGGGCTCTGTTTGACCTGGCCCTCGCCGCGCTGGAGAGGTTAGACCAGGAGAGCGACCTGGCGCTGGTCGTTCGCTATTTTGAGTTGCACCTCCTGGCGCTGGCAGGCTACCAGCCGGAGTTGTTTCATTGTCCGGTCTGCCGCAGCCCCTTGCAGCCGGTCGTCAACTATTGGGCGCCAGCGGAGGGCGGCGCGCTCTGCCCGCGCGACGGCGAGGCCAGGGCAGGAGCCGAGCCGCTCTCCCTGAATGCGCTCAAGGTGCTCCGCTTCCTGCAGACGCGCGATTGGGAGACCTGCCGCCGCCTCAGCCTGAGCAAAGGGCTACATGCCGAACTGGAAGTTACGGTGCAGCGCACCATCGTCTATGTCCTGGAACGAAACCTGAAATCGGTGGCCTTCCTGCACACGTTGCGGCGGCAACTGGCCGCGCTGGGAAATGGCTACCCCGGCGCGGCGAAGGCCGCGTGAGAAATCCATGCACATCCGCGACTATCAGCATTGGGTAGAAGCATACGACCGGGCGCGCGGCTGGGAGCGCATCCAGCCCAGCCAGACCCTCGTCCACGTGATGGAGGAACTGGGCGAGATCGCGCGCGAGGTGCTCACGATGGAGGGTTACAAGGCGGGCGAGACGGAAGCGGCACGGGCGCGCCTCTCGGAAGAACTGGGCGATTGCCTGACCCTCCTCATCAAACTGGCCTACCAATACGACGTTGACGTAGAAGCCGCGCTCAAAGCCATTCAGGACAAGGTAGAGGAACGGTACAGCGTGGAGTTTGGCCGCCAGGAGACGGAGCGATACCTGGCGCGCCAGGAGGAGAATCTGGCGCGTTTACGAGGCGAGAATGTCTGACCCTTTCACCTTCCAAGAAGTCATCATGCGGCTGCAACGCTATTGGGCTGACCAGGGCTGCCTCATCTGGCAGCCCTACAATATCCAGGTCGGCGCCGGCACCATGAACCCTGCGACCTTCCTCCGCGTCCTGGGGCCGGAGCCGTGGCGCGTCGCCTACGTGGAGCCGTCCATCCGGCCCGACGATGGGCGCTACGGCGAGAATCCCAACCGCATGCAGTGGTTTTACCAGTACCAGGTGATCCTCAAGCCTGATCCCGGCAACCCTCAGGAACTCTACCTGGCGAGCCTGGAGGCTATCGGCATCAACCCGCGCCAGCACGACATCCGCTTCGTGGAAGATAACTGGGAATCGCCCGCGCTGGGCGCGTGGGGTCTCGGCTGGGAGGTCTGGCTAGATGGGCTGGAGATCACCCAGTACACCTACTTTCAGCAGGCGGGCGGCGTCGCCCTGGACCCGGTGTCGGTGGAGATCACCTACGGCCTGGAACGGATCGTCATGTTCCTGCAAGGGGTACGCAGCGTGTGGGAGTTGCGCTGGGATGGGCAGCGCACCTACGGCGACGTCCTCTTGACGCCGGAGAAAGAGCATTGTACCTATAACTATAACGTGGCCGACGTGGGCCGCCTGCGCCAGATGTACATTCTTTACGAAGAAGAGGCGAAATCGGCCCTGGCGCACGGGCTCGTCGTCCCTGCGCACGATTACGTCCTCAAGTGCTCCCACACCTTCAACCTGTTGGACGCGCGCGGCGCCATCGGCGTCACCGAACGCGCGGGCTACTTCGCACGGATGCGCGACCTGGCGCGCCAGGTGGCAACCGCCTACATGGAACAACGCCAGCAGTCAGAGTATCCGTGGCTGCCCGCTTCCGCCGGACAGGCAGAGACGAGCCAACGGCTCGTCTCTACCGAGGCCCGTAGGGGCGTGATTCATCACGACCCTGCAACGGTCCCCTTCCTCCTGGAAATCGGCAGCGAGGAACTCCCCGCGGGCGACGTCGCCTCTGCGCTCAGGCAATTGCAGGAGGCCGCACCCGCGCTCTTCAAAGAGGCACGGCTAGAGCATGGTGACCTGAAGGTGGTGGGGACATCGAGACGGTTGGCAATAACCGTCAGCAATCTGGCGACACGGCAGGCCGACGTGGAACGGACGGTGAAAGGCCCGCCCGCCCGCGCCGCCTACGATGCTTTGGGCAACCCCACCAAAGCCGCGGAAGGCTTTGCCCGCAGCCAGGGGGTGCCGGTAGATAACCTGGTGCGCCGGACGGAAGGCGGCGGCGAATACGTTTATGCCGTCAAGGTGGAGCAGGGTCGCCCCGCGCCGGACGTGCTGGCAGAAAAGTTGCCGCAACTGATCGCCGGCCTGCGCTTTGAGAAGACGATGCGCTGGAACGCCAGCGGCGTCGCCTTCTCTCGTCCCATCCGCTGGCTTATCGCTCTCCTGGGTGACCAGGTCATCCCGTTTGCGTATGCGGGCGTTTCTAGCGGGCGCGTAAGCCGCGGCCTGCGACCCCAGGGCTCGCCGGAGATTGAGGTCGGTCATGCAGCGGAGTACCTGGCGATGATGGCAGAGAACGACATAATCATAGATAGAGCACAGCGACGCGAGGAGGTCAAGCGCCAGGTGGAGCAGGCGGGTGCGATCCTGGATGCGCGCGATAACGCGCTCTTGGACGAGGTGACCGACCTGGTGGAGTCGCCGGTAGCGCTCGTCGGCGATTTTGAGCCGGGCTATCTCTCGCTCCCCGGCGACGTCCTCATCACCGTCATGAAAAAGCACCAGCGTTACTTCCCGGTGCGCACTCCCGACTTCAAGATGTTGAGGCCGTATTTTATCGCCGTGCGCAACGGCGACCACGAGCACCTGGACCTGGTGCGCGCGGGGAACGAGGCCGTCCTACGCGCCCGCTTCGCCGACGCCGCCTATTTCTACAAGGCCGACACCCGCAAGAAACTGGAGGAGTACCTGCCGCGCCTGGCGACCCTTACCTTCCAGGAGAAGTTGGGGTCCATGCTGGATAAGGCGAAGCGGATTGAGCGGCTGACGGCCTGGCTCTGCCAACGGTTGGCGTGGGGCAAAGAGGACATGGAGACCGCGCTGCGCGTCGCCCATCTTTGCAAGGCCGACCTGGCGACGCAGATGGTGGTGGAACTGACTTCGTTGCAAGGGGTCATGGGGCGAGAATATGCTCTCAAGTCCGGCGAGAGCGAGCAGGTTGCTAAAGGCATCTACGAACACTATTTGCCGCGCTTCGCGCTGGACTCAACGCCCAGTTTGCCTCCGGCGAGGGTGGTAGGTATCGCGGATCGCCTTGACAGCCTGGCCGGGCTCTTCGCGGTAGGTCTAGTTCCTTCGGGCTCCGCCGATCCCTACGGCCTGCGTCGCGCCGCGGCGGGCCTGGTGGAACTCCTTTGCGACCTCTCCCACGGCCTCTCGTTGCGGGATCTGCTGGCAGAGGCCGCAAATGGCTTGCCGGTTTCCGCCTCTGCTGAAAGTCTTGACCAGGCGTGGGATTTCGTCGTTGGCCGGTTGCGGCAGAGTTTGTTGGATGAAGGGATCCGCTTTGACGTAGCCGATGCGGTCTTAGCAGAGCGGGCCGATAAACCTGATTTAGCGAAACAAGCCACACGCGCCCTCAATGAATGGGTCACACGCTCCGAATGGCCCGCCATCCTGGTGGCCTACGCGCGCTGCAAGCGCATCGTGCGGCCTCTCGGCAAGACCTATCCCTTGCAGCCCGCGCGGCTGACCGAGCCTGCCGCCGCCGCGCTCTTACGAGCCTATGAGGAGCAGGAGAAACGCACCCACGAAGGCATCCGCCAGGGGAACCTGGAAGCACTCTACGAGGCGATGCGTGCGCTGGCCGCGCCGATCAACGCTTTCTTCACCGATATTCTCGTGATGGATGAGAACCCGGAGATCCGGGCCGCGCGCCTGGGCCTGGTGCAGACCATCGCCCGCCTCCCTGACGGCGTGGCCGACCTGGGCCGTTTGCAGGGATTTTAGCCCTTCCACCCCCTCCCCCCCTCCCCAATTCATACACGGGGGAGGCAGGGAGGGAGCGTTGTATAGTCACTAACAGATTGTCTTTACATAAACCGGGTAAGAAAGAACCGCACCCTTCGGGGTGCGGTTCACTTTTCTACATCCCCATTATAGCACGCTTCACTCTGGTGTTGCACGGAGGGCGGTTAGTGGAGGAGGGAACCCACGAGGCGCTGATGGCGCTGGGGGGCCGCTACGCCGAGATGTTCAACACCCAGGCCGAGCGGTATCGGTGAAAGTTCGTGCCATCGGCCAGCGATAGTGCCGTTTTGCACGCAGACAGGAAGGAAGTATAATGGCAGCAGCGCGCCTAACTCTATGAAGGAGCAGTTTGTGTCAGGGTAGGCGCAGCGACAAGTTGGGCGGCGGCACGAGGTAGATTATGTTATTCAGGAGACAGTTCCTGATCGGTTTTTTGGCCTTTGCCTTGGTGTTAGGGGTAGTGGCTCCTTCGGCGGGTGAGCCTGCTAATCAATATGAATATGACGTGGTGGTGTATGGCAGTTCCTCAGGAGGTCTCATTGCTGCTTACCAAGTAGCCAAAATGGGGAAGAGCGTTGCCGTCATATCCCCCATCGCCCGCATCGGCGGCATGACCACGAATGGCCTCGGCGAGGTTGATACCCACTCACCTGCATCAATTGGTGGCTTGACTCGTGAATACTTCACGCGGATCAATCAGAAATACGGTCAGCCGGGCCCTCGCTGGAGCTTTGAGCCCAGGGTTGCCTTGCAGGTCTTTCAGGAAATGATGGCAGAAGAGAGTATCCCGATATTCTACGAAAGGCTGAGACGCCCCGGCGGCGTCAGCAAAACCGGGTCAACTGTCGCTTCTCTCACGATGGAATCGGGCAGTATCTTCAGGGCAAAGGTATTCATTGACGCCACCTACGAAGGTGATCTGATGGCAGAAGCCGGCGTTACCTATACGGTGGGCCGGGAATCTAACAGCACGTATGGAGAACAATACAACGGCATTCGCACGCCTCCGGGTGGTCCATGTAAAATCGTTGATGGAGTCAGTCCTTACGTCATAGAAGGAGACCCGGCAAGCGGTCTATTACCAGGCATTAACCCTGATGCCGGGGGTGAGCCGGGGACAGCCGACAATAAAGCGCAAGCCTACAATTATCGCATGGTTTTGGCTGCCAACCCCGCCAATCGGATCATGATTGCCAAACCAGAAGGGTACAATGAGGCTGATTACGAACTCATATTCCGCGCTATTGAAAAGGGGCAGGGTTGGTTTTCTTTGGACTACGTAGGGATGGGCCACCAGTATGCCGATGCCGATTATGCCACGCGGGAGCAGATCGCCCAGGCTCACGAGAGGTGGCAAAAAGGGCTCGTCTATACGTTCCAGCACCTCCAGGATATCAAGAAGCCCGACGGCACGCCCAGGTTTGACATTACTCAGGGCGCGGCATTTACGCTAACCGAGAGGTACAAGGGTTGGGGGCTGCCCTTGAACGAGTTCACCGAGAATGGAGGCTGGCCGCTACAACTCTACGTACGCGAAAGTCGCAGAATGGTGAGCGACTTTGTGATGACAGAGAAAGAGGTCCTAAAACAGAATCCTGCCCTAGACCCGGTTGCGGAGGGCGATTATCTCATAGATATCCACGATGCTCAACTCATTGTAGGACCCCAGGGGTACGTTCAGGTTGAAGGGGGTGTTTTTCGCAAGATCAACGGCGTATATCCCATCAGTTATCGTGCCATCACTCCCAAGGAATCTGAAGCCGATAACCTGTTGGTGATCGTGACGATCTCTGCTTCTCACTCGGCCTATGGCTCCTTGCGGATGGAGCCGGTATTCATGAAACTGGGGCAAGCAGCCGGAACCGCGGCCGTGTTCGCGATAGATGATCACGTAGCCGTCCAGCACGTGAACTTTCCCAAACTTTACAACCGGCTGGTAACCGACGGTCAGGTGCTGACACCGCTCTTTGCTACAGCGACGACTCATGAAAGCGAACAACTGACCCGGACGACCTCTGGAGCCCCAGCGAGCGACGCGGCCGATCCGTATTGCAGCAGCGGCCTGTGCAGCCACCTACGAGCCACCGCTATCGGCCAATACGTAGAATATACGCTGATGGTTAGCCCAACCGGAACCTATAACGTCAAGGTGAGAACCCGCAAAAACGCTGCCAGCGGGAAATTCAGGTTGTATCTTCCCCAGGCCAAGTTATATTATGGGGATGAACAGGATCTATATTCACCTTCCGATGAATACGTAGAGCTCAACTTGGGGTACATCACGTTTGGCCCTCCCGGACTGAAGCGTTTCCGGTTTATTGTAACGGATAAGAATCCGGAGAGTGCCGGTTACGAACTGGCTTTTGATTACGTCAGGCTTAGCACGCTAGGCGTTGGCCCGATCACCCTGGAAGTCTCTCCCCCGCTGCACGCGAAAGCAGGAACGCTCGTATATGTCCCTGTTACTCTGAAGGACGTGCATCCTTTTGCCGACGTACGCGACGTGCAGTTTAGCGTGAAAACAGATCATCCTGCTGCTTTCGCGCCAGCCAGGGACCAACCCCTGCGCATGGGAACCCTATTCCCTTCCCACAGTATCACAAACGCTTCCGCGACAGGCGACGGCTGGAGTTTCGTGCTTACCGCGCCCCCATTCCCTACGGAAGCGGCCAACGGAAACGGTGTAGTTGTTGAACTCCCCTTTTATGCTCTACTGGCGACTCGCGTTAATCTGACAATTATGGATCATGCATTAACCGACGGGAACGCCCACCAGATAGATCATCTATCAATGCCGGGGGCAATCTGCTTGGAGGCAAATACCCATCCGCTTTTCCTGCCTCTCACCGTGAGATAGCGAGAATCGTATTTCGGAGTGTACCGTTTATGCTGAAACAGGGCGAACCTGTGCGCAATGCGCCACTCACTCTCTGGGAGCGGACCCTCTTATTGCTCCTGCTGTCGGTGGGCGCGGCGTTGCGCTTCTGGCAATTGGGCGACAAGAGCCTCGGCGGTGACGAGGTCGCGTGGGCCGACCGGTTCCTGAGCGACGGCATTTTGTATCCGGCTACGCACCTGGCACAAGGGCAGAACCATCTCGGCTACACGGTTCCCACCCGGCTCTTGATGGAGGTGTTGGGCCGAAGCGACTTTGCGCTGCGGTTTTTACCTGCCGCGTTGGGCGTTGCCACCCTGGCAGTCGCCTGGGTTCTGGGGCGCACGCTGGCGGGGCGCCTGGGCGGTTTCGGCCTGACGGTCTTGCTGGCGATCTCTTTCTTCCCTTTAGCCTATGCCCGGCAAGCCCGCGGCTACGGCGGGGTCGTTTTCTTCGTCACCCTGGCCGCCTATTTTCTGTACGCCGCGTGGGTGCATGGCGGGCGCAGCCGCTGGCTTGGGTACATTATCGGGGTGGTTGGCTCCGGCTACAACCATCCCTACACTGCTCTGGGGATCGCGGGGCTGGGAGCCTGGGTCCTCGTGCAGTGGCTCACTGCATCGGACCGCCGCGCGGCCACTCGCCGGTTTCTTCACTACCTTTTGGCGAGCATACTGGCCCTGGCGATTCTCCTGGCCCTCTATTCGCCCGGTTTGTCTGCCTACGTAAGCCAGGCCAGCCGGACAGACCTGCCGGAATACACGGGGTATTCTGTGGCCGGTCTGCTAGACCTGGTGACCAGACTGGGCCCGCGACTGCCCGAGGCGGGGACGGCCATTCTGCTCCTGCTGGCAGCCATTGGTATCATAGCCCATGGGCGAGAGTGGCGAAAACTGAGTTTGGTGATCTTGTGGTTCGCTCTGCCGGTGCTTGCCCTGTGGATATCCCGCTACTTTTTCACACAACGTTTCCTGATCTTTGTCGCACCTCCATATCTGATGCTGGCGGTTTGGGGGATCATCGCCCTGGGACGGCTGGCAGCACGGTGGCGCAAGGAGGCCGCAACGCTCGTTTCCGTTGGCGTTCTGTCCGTTCTCGCCGCCTTCGGCCTCTATGGGATTATCCCGACGCTGGCTCCCGACGAGACCATCTATGAGGATGCGCCCTATCTGGATTGGCACGGCTTATCCGATTACCTGAAAGCGCACGGGGCCGAAGAGGACGTCATCGCGATCCCCAGCAGGTTATGGAAAGAGGAGATGGACGCTGCGAGAGTTTGGTATGGACTGCCCCTGCGCACGATACTTCTGGTTCAGGGCACAGATATGAACGGGCTCAATGAGTTGCTGGCCCAATACGACCAGCCACGGCGGACGTGGTGGCTGGTGACGCCCCCGGCCAACGTCTCCCCGGAAGCCCCAGGGGTCACGTTCGGCTCGCTGATGCTGTGGCAGCCTGCGCCAGAGGCCCTCAACCGGGAGCAGGCATTGAGTCAAAGCGCCTCCGTGTTAGAGGGGTTGGTAACAGCGCGGAAGGCGCATAAGGATCTGTGCTGGACCGTCTATTTCGTGTCGCGCCCACTGGCTGCCGCCTACGTGGAACTGGGGAAACCGGCGGAGGCGGCGCGCGCCGTGAAGGAGATCATCTGCCGGCCGGCAAGCGATTGGGGGAGTGAGCTTCTCCTGGCGCGAGCGCTGTCTGCCCTGGGCGACCCGTGCGGAGCGGCCAAGGCCCTTGCATCGGCTCAGAGCCGCAACGCGCCCGCCCGCGAATTGAAGCGATATGACTATTTGGCCTCCGACTGTCCTACGGAGAGCAACCATGCTGCCCCCCCCGTCATATCCCCGCAGGCGGCTGATCCGTATCAGTATGAGGGATGGCGCAGGATAGCCGGCTATATCGGAGCCCACGGTTCGGAAGAGGATGTGTTAGCCATCGTCACCTACACCGGCCAAGACGAGGTCATTGAGGCGGAACGTTGGTACGGGATGCCGCCGCGTGCTGTGCCTCTCATCGGGAGCGAGGACGGTCTTGAGCAGTTCCTGGCCCAATACGACAAACCGAGGCGAACCTGGTGGCTCCTTGCGCCGCCGGCGGAGATGCTTCCCGATGCCGTAATAGGTACTTGGGGCGGGCTGACACTTCTCTCGCCGTCGCCGCAGGCCGTGGATCGGCAGGGCGCGTTGGCTCAGAGTGTCCAGGTCTTGGAGAGTCTGGTGCAGGAGCGGATCAAGATAATAGGAGTGCGCCGGGCTGTCTATCTGATGTCGCGCCCATTGGCCGTGGCCTATCTGGAACTGGGTAAGCCAGATGAAGCGCTGCGGGTCATAAAGGCGGTTCCGTATCGTCCTCAGGACGATTGGCAGAGCGACATCGTGCTGGCCCGCGTCCGGGCTGCCCTCAAGGAACCGTGCAATGCCCGCTTTGCTTTGGAGTCGGCAGAGAAGCGCGGCGCGCCTGCCGACGTATTGGAGCGTTACACTTTCCTGACGAACGGTTGCCCTCCCAGAAAGTGACCCTCTGCGAAGAGCGTATGCTATGCCGATGATCAGACGGTATCCGAACCGCAAGTTGTACGATACGGCGGCGAAGCGATACGTCACGTTGGAAGGTATCGCCGACCTCGTCCGGCGCGGCGAAGATGTCCAGGTTGTGGATTACGAGACGGGCGATGATCTCACCGCGATAATCCTCGCCCAGATCATCCTTGAGGAAGCGCGGCAGAAATCGGGCCTCCTGCCGCGGGCACTCCTCACGGGCCTCATCCGCACGGGCGGCGACACGCTTCACTACCTGCGCCGCTCTTTTTACACCTCCCTGGGCGTGGTGCGCCTTTTTGAAGAGGAAGTTTCACGCCGCCTGGCTGCCCTGGTGGAGCGTGGCGAGTTGAGTCAGGAAGAGGCCCAACGGCTGCGAGAGGAACTGCTAGCCTCGCCCGCCGAACCCTACAAGGATATGGCTGCCGGCCTTCTGGATCGCAAACTGGACGGTCTCTTGCAGCGGTTGAACGTGCCGACGCGCGCCGACGTGGATCGCCTGCAAAATCAGTTAGAGGAACTGAACCGCAGGCTGGAGGCCCTGTTGGGCGCGGATGTGAAAGACCCGGCCACTTCGCAATCGGAACGACGCCACGCCGACAACCGTCCCGTGCCTACACTTGCTAAATCCGCGACAGATAGCGGTTCCCCCTCCACCACCCCTGACCCCGATCGTGACGAGAAGAAGGTGGGCCCATGAGCGAGTGCTTATCCCGTGCAGTCGCGTGACCACCGGAATAACAGAGGAGACCGGGTCTCAACCCTGGCCTCCTCTATTATGACATAATCGGTGCGGTGAGAGGGTGGAGTTACGTTTTACGTTTTACGTTTTACTCTTTCTTCTGGATGCCGATGCCAGGCAGGTCACGGATGGTTTTGACCAGATCCACGCCGGTCAACGCCTCCACCGTCGCGGGCACCTGGGCCACGATGTTGGCGATGTCTGCCGTGATCTTAGACGCGCCGGCACCGCCACCGTCGCCGCTGCTGATGACGACGATGCGGTCGGTGCGCGAGAGCGGCTCGGAGATGGCCGCGGCCACCTTGGGCAGCGAGTCAATCAGCTGCTGGATGATGGCGGCCTGGTTATACTCTTTCCAGGCGTCGGTTTTCCTTTGTAGCGCTTCCGCCTCGGCGAAGCCCTGAGCCTTGATGACGTCGGCCTGGGCCAGACCTTTTGCTTTCGTTGCCTCGGCCTCGGCCAACCCTACGGCTTTGATAGCCTGGGCCTGGCCTTCGGCTTCTGTTTCGGTCTGGAACCGCTTGGCCTGAGCCAGCGTCTGGATGCGGAACTGCTCCGCCTCGGCGGGCTTGCGCACAGTGGCCTCTAATTCCCGCTCCTTGCGCAGAGCCTCTTGCTGTTGCACCTCAATCTGCTTCGCTTTCTCTACAACCTCAACCTCAACCTCTTCCTTCTTCACCGCTTGATTGGTGATGTTCTGCTGGAGAGGGTAGGAAAGTTCGGCCTCCGCTTTCTTGCGGTTCACTTCGGCATCGTAGGCGGCTTTCTGCACGGAGAAGGACTTCTGCGCTTCGGCGATCTTGGTCTCTGCCTGGAATTTTGCGGTCTCGCCTTGTTGTCGCGCCTCGGCAGCCTTGATGGTCGCATCGCGCGCGGCCAATGCCTGGCCGATAGCCGCGTCGCGCTTCACCTCTGCCGTGCGCGCCTGGCCCAGCGCGTCCAGGTAGCCCTGGTCATCGCGGATGTCTTTGATAGTGAAAGAGACGATGCGCAGGCCCATGTTGGCGAGGTCGCCCGCGGACACTTCCTGCACCCGCTGGGCAAAGGTGTCCCGGTCCTTATAGACCTGCTCTACGGTCAGCGTGCCGAGGATGGCGCGCAGGTGGCCTTCCAGCGTCTGCAAGGCCACGTTTTTAATCTCTTCGGTGGACTTGGAGAGGAATTGCTCGGCAGCAGTCACAATGGAAACGTCGTCCGAGGCGATCTTCACCTGGGCGACACCGTCCACCGTGATGGGCACGCCGGCCACAGTATAGACCTTCGGTGTAACGACCTCAATCGTCATGATCTCCAGCGAGAGGTCATCCACCCGTTCCCACACGGGCCAAATGAACGTGCCGCCGCCGCGCACGATGCGGAAGGAGCGCTTGACCCTTTTCCCTGTTTGCGGATCGGTCATCATCTGGCCGCGGCCGGAGATGACCAACACCTGGTTAGGGCCCACCTTCTTGTAGCGGCTGGTGTAGATGATCGCGAGGACCATGAAGACGAAGGCGAGAGCCAGAATGACGAGAACAGCAATGGCTGCACCCATGGGTACCTCCTGTCCGTTGGCTTATTTTGGCCGTACTAAAGCGATATTACCGACCATGCTCTCTACGATGACGATGGTTCCGCGAGCGATGGCCTGGCCTATGGCCGATCTCGCGCTGCTGGTGGTGCGTCCCCCCTGCACCACGAACGCGATCTCGCCTACGCTGTCGGCGGGAATCGGCGTGATGACCTCGGCGGTCAAACCGATGATCTCTTTGGCCGTCACGTCGGTTGATCCCTGGGGCTTAACGAGGATGTAGCCGAATACCAGTTGGGCGACGCCGCCGCAGAGGATGCCCCCGATGATGGCCCAGACGATGCTGACGGGGCCGGATACGTCAAAGAGTTGCGTAGAGACGATGCCGAAGGCACCAAAGGCGGTGATAAAGGTGGCGATGGCCGCCGAACTGATGCCAGTGACACCCACTTCGCCGCTGTCGAAGGATGGCCCATCACCGCCGAAGTCGGGCAGCAGATCGCCGATCACGGGAATATCCAGGTCGCTCAGCCCGCCCGCGATGAGGACGAAGAGAGCGTAAAGAACGCCCACCGTCACGAAGGCAAAGTAAATGCAGTTAAGAGGGCCGAGTTGGAAGAATTCTCGCATACGCCCTCCCTTTGCTCATCATTATAAACGCTAATTCGCCGCAGGTCAATCGCGGTTGGAATACATTTTTCAGGCTATGGTGAGAGGTTTGGTGAGTCGGTTGTGGTAGTAATTATACTAGAAGGGTGTCTGCCTGAAGCCATAAGAGCATCTTGTCCGGTGGCGATCCCTCTCCCATCGCCCCTGCTGTAGTCGCGGACTCGCTTGCTGATTGAGCACCCCTGGCGACACCCTACTTTCTTTCTCACGGCTCCACTGGCGTCTCCGAAACAGTGCCAGCAGGTACATTCTTCTGAGTCGGGGGCTTGCCATCGGCAGTTGTTCTACTTCCATTACCAATCTTTAATTTGTAAGGACACTGTAAGCCACAAACCATTGACGCTGGTGCTTTCTTCTGTTATGCTAGGGCGTGGCTGGGGAGATCACCGGGGCAAAGCCCCGTGTTGAAGGGATGGGGAGGATGCTTCAGATAATGGCAGTGCCGCTAGGTAGCCGAGCATCCTTGGGGGGAGATGGTAAAGGAAGGCAGCGCAAGATCCTTTGCGTTGTGCAGGACGCGCTCTTGGCGCAAGATCTGGTTTCCATCTTCCAGGAACGCAGCGACAGGGTTCACGTAGTCGCAACGGAAACAGAAGGGTTGGATGCCTTGCTGCAGAGCTCTTGGGACGCCGTCCTGTTGGAGATCCGACGTCCCGGCCGTCAAGGGTACGCTGCGTGCGCAAGGATACGCAAATACTGGCGAGGCCCGCTTGTCCTGGTGCTCACCTCATCGGCGGCGAGTGCCGATATTGTGCGTGGGTACGAAATGGGCGCGGATGCTTACGTGACAACGCCGTTTGATCCGAGAGAACTGGTGGTGCGGGTGGAGGCGTTGTTCTCACGTCCCAACGGCATCGCCGCGGTGACCTAACCATAGCAGCCTGTAATCGTCGTCGCTGACCTGGCAGTCCTGGCTTGGGGTGAGGAGCGTTTATTTCTTAGGGGCGACTGTTCAGGCCGGTCAGATTGGCAGCGGGCGCTGAGCGATGGTCGCAAGCGCCCGCTTCCTCTGTCTGCTTCAAGGGGAAAAGGGGGAAATAGTGTCCTACATTTC
Source organism: Anaerolineae bacterium (assembly GCA_020853075.1). Classification (GTDB taxonomy): domain Bacteria; phylum Chloroflexota; class Anaerolineae; order JADYZS01; family JADYZS01; genus JADYZS01. The sequence goes on from JADYZS010000256.1 coordinate 22,343, forward strand.
GTCCAGCGCCCGGCGCCGTGCCGCCTTTGTGGAAGCAGCCGGGGAGATTTACGATTATCTGGAGAAATGGTACGTCCAGAATCCCAATGCCTCCCCTCACGAGGTCGCCCTGGAAACATCCGGACGGCGCCAACAATTGATGCGCAAGGCTGTATCCCTGTTGAGTAGCAGCCAGGGCACCGGGTTCAGACCCCAGATTGCACGGGACCAAAAGGCGCGGCCCATGGAACCTGGGCTTTACCTTGACCTTCTTGCGTAATTGAGTAGAATGAGAGTTGATCCCGTTGGCTTCTATCCTGCCGCAGCAAGCGTGTCCCGTACAGCATGTTAGCAATTCGTATCCTCCTGGTATGTGTTACCTCGTTTTCTTGGGTAGCGTGGCCGGCTCTGGGCCGCGCTGCTCCCTCTGGCCCTCTTGCCTCTCCCCGATCTTCTCTGACCGGCCTCGTCTTTGAGGATGGCGATGGTGACGGCGTTCCCGGCGGCCCCTACGACCGGCCTCTGTCGGGGATTGAAGTGCGCCTGGAAGCCCCTTGCGGCAGTGAGCCCCGTCTCTATCTCATAGCGGAAAGCGACGAAGATGGACGTTACAGGTTCACCAAAGTCGGGCGCGGTTGCTACTGCCTCCACGCGTTGGCCCCTGTCGGCTATCTGGAAACCGTCCCTGGCGGTCAGGAAGTACAGATGGCCTGGGGAGATGGCATCGTCCAGCAGCACGCAGCGTTGGCCCGTCCCGGCCACGTGATCGGCGTTGTCTTTGAGGATGCCAATGGCAACGGCCTCCAGGAAGCCGGTGAAGAGGGTATCCCTGCTGTTTCCGTCCAACTTTACAGGGATGCGAACGGTGATGGGGCTTTGGATACCAATGATGTATTGGCGGGAGTCGCAACGACGGATCGCGCGGAGGGGGCCTTCGCCTTTGTGGATCGCCTTCCGGGTCGCTACCTGCTGACCGTCACCCCGCCATCGGGCTTGGTGTTCACGGCTGCCGACGTGCAGGCGTTTCTCCTCATCACGGGGCAGGCGGGCGGCGAACTCCTCTATTATTTTGGTCTGCGTCCTGCTGTTCCTCCTCTCTGAAAAGGTAGATCCGCGGTGAAGGAGCCAGTTGTAGGAGCACGATCTCCCCTCACCCCCGGCCCCTCTCCCGTTGGGAGAGGGGAGTCGGCGAAAGCCCTCACCCCTCGGGGGCGCGGTAAGGTGAGGGGGGAGTCTGTTCCTCCGGTAAGCAACGCATAGACAGACATACCCAGCCCCACAAGCACGTTTGCTCCGTTAGCCCAACCACCTAAAGCGCGGTATAATCTCCCCGACATTTGTTCTGTGAGGATGCCATGGGCATTATCATTGTGGGCTTGGGGCCGGGAGATCCGGGCCAGATCACGCGCGAGGCCTGGCAGGTGCTCTTGGAGGCGAAGGAGGTCTATCTACGCACGCGCCAACATCCCGCCGTCCCCCATCTGCCATCGCACCTGCGCGTCCACAGTTTTGACCATCTGTACGCAGAGCGAGAGGATTACGCCAGCATTTACGCGGCTATCGCCCAGGAGGTCCTGGCTTTGGCGATGCGGCCAGACGGCGTTATCTATGCCGTGCCCGGCCATCCTCTGGTGGGCGAAACGACCACGAGCCTGATCGCCGCGGGCGCGGCAGAACGCAGCCTCCCCTTACGCATCGTCAGCGGCCTCAGTTTCGTGGAGGCGACGTGCGCAGCGGTAGGGCTTGATCCGTTGGCGGATGGCTTGCAGGTTGCCGATGCGATGCTCATCGCGCGCCAACACCATCCCGCGCTGGAGGCAGATCGGCCGGCCATCCTGGGGCAACTCGCCAGCCGCGCCCTTGCCAGTGACGTGAAATTGACGCTCCTCAACCTCTACCCCGACGGGCACGACACCATCCTGGTACAGCGCGCGGGGCTCCCCGATCAACGTCTCGTCCGGCTGCCGCTCTATGAACTGGATCGCATCGCCGATTTTGATAACCTTACCGCGCTCTACGTGCCGCCGCTGGCGGGGCCACGCTCCCTCACTGCGTTGCAAGAGATCGTCGCCCACCTGCGCGCGCCCGATGGCTGCCCCTGGGATCGGGAGCAGACGCACCAGAGCCTGCGGTCAGACCTGCTGGAGGAGACCTACGAAGTTCTGGACGCGCTGGATGCCGAAGACACAGGCGCGCTGCAAGAAGAGTTGGGGGACCTGTTGCTCCACGTCGCCATGCACACGCAGATCGCCGCCGAAGGAGGCGAGTTCCGCATGGCCGACGTCACCGCGGGCATCGGCAGCAAACTGATCCGCCGTCATCCTCACGTTTTCGGTGATGAGAAGGTGGAAGACCAGGCGGAAATCCTGCGCAATTGGGAGGCGATCAAACAGCAGGAGCGGACGGATAACGGCGTCCGGGCCGCGTCGCTGTTGGATGGCATCCCCAAGGCGATTCCCGCGTTGGCCCAGGCGCAGGGCTACCTGGGGCGAGCGGCGCGGGTGGGGCTTGGGCTCGCCTCCGATGAAGAACGGTGTGTGACGGTGGAGCGCGCCCTGCGCGGCCTGTGCGCAGGCGAGGGGAACGAAGAAGACGTGGCAGACACGCTCTTTGCCCTGGCGGCCTTGGCGAAAAGCCGCGGCGTGGATGCGGAAGCGGCGTTGCGCAGCCTCAACGCGCGCTTCGCGGCGCGCGTGGCGAGGGCCGAGGCCCTGGCGCGGGAGGCGGGGCCAGAGTTGGCCGCGCGGACGCGGGAGGAGCAGGCGGCCTTGTGGGAGAGCGCGGGCGCGTAGCGGGCCGGGAGCATTTCGCGGGTGATTATCAGGTTGGGGGCAGGAGCCGCTGGTACTCCGCGGACATCAGCGGCGACGTGATCATGAAGTCGGCGGAGGCGCGGTCGTTGGCGATGGGGATGTTCCAGACTACGGCGATGCGCAGGAGCGCCTTCACGTCCGGGTCGTGGGGAAGAGGTGAGAGCGGGTCCCAGAAGAAGATCAGGAAGTCAATCTCGCCTTCTACGATCTTCGCGCCGATCTGCTGGTCACCGCCGTAGGGCCCGCTTTGCAGTTTAGTTATGTCAAGCGCAAGTTCCTGTTCCAGCAATCGTCCGGTTGTCCCCGTGGCGTAGAGTTTATGTTGGATCAGGATGTCCCGGTTGACCCTGGCCCATTCCACCAGCTCACGCTTCTTGTTGTCGTGGGCAATGAGGGCGATCTTCTTGACTCGCGCCAACGGTCGCTCGTGAAGTTCCATCGTGTCTATGTGTCGCTATGTCGTCTCAAATTGAAGGACGCGCAATCTATCCGGTGTCGTGCGCGTGCTTAGAGCCAGGATTTCAATGCCCACGACTCGCCCATCTTTGTCAAAATCCAGCACAACACCGGGCTGAACTTCCTCTGACTCAACGATAGCCGTTTCATCCAGACGGAGATAAAGAGCGTCGTTTTCTTTGTCTATCTTCAGTCTCATGCCTTCTCACCAACTCTTGCTGGCTTCGCGTTCATTCTAACATTAGTTGTGGGTAGGGACAAGCATGAATTTGCCGTCCGGTCAGCGGATAGGTAGCAGATTAGCGGATAGCAATTGCTTACAGGAGGGCCATCCGCTATTCCGCTACGCCGTAGGCATCCGCTGATCTCGTCCGCTCCCACTCATCCTCCAGGATGCCGTAGAGATAGGAATCGCGCCACCGGTCGCGCGCCCACTTGTGTTGGCGCAGGCGTCCCTCCCGCTGCATTCCGATCTTCTCCAGGACGCGCGCGGAGGCGACGTTCGCCGGGTCGCACGTGGCGATGATCCGGTGCACGCCCAGTTGCTCAAAGCCGAGGGCCAGGAGCGCCAGAGACGCTTCCGTGGCATAGCCGTGCCCCCAAGCCTCGCGGCTGAACACGTACCCGATCCAGGCCTCGCGGTTGTGGGGGTCGGCGACGCCGATGCCGCAGTTGCCCAGGAATTGCCCCGTTTCCTGCAAGATCACGGCGAACTCAAAATTGAGCCGCGGCTTTCCCCTCTGATGACCCAGCGCCCAACGGACGTAGCGGCGGGTATCTTCCTCGGTATTCGGGCCCCAGGTCAGGTAGCGGACGACCTCCGGGTCGGAGGACTAGCGGTGGATGGCCGCGAAGTCCGCTTCGGCGATGTCGCGCAGAAGGAGGCGGGGCGCGTGGAGAGGTAAGCAATCCGCTACTCGGTTCACTTCAAATGCCCCTTCTCCCTCAGCCACGCCGCCGTCCGCCCCACCGTCGCCTCCACCGGCGTATGCGGCAGGCCCAGTTCCCGGTCGGCCTTATCCGTCTTGACGTAGAAGGTCTCAGTAGAGTGGCGCATGATCTCGCCGGTCAGCGGCAGGTCGGGGGGGAGCGCGGGCTTGATGACGTCCACCACGTGGGCGAAGGCGAGGAGGAGCCGGGCCGGCGCGCGGCGGAGCGGTACCTTCTTGCCCAGTTCTGCGCCGATGATGCGGGTCAACTCAATGTGCGAGATGTTGTGGCCGCCCAGGATGTAACGTTCGCCCGTGCGCCCGCGTTCGGCGGCGGCGATCTGCCCCACGGCGACGTCGTGCGCGTCCACCAGGTTCATCCCGCCGTCAGGGAGGAACGGGAGAGAGAGCCGCTTCATTTGTAGGATGACGGTGGCCGAGCCCAGGTGCGCATCGCGGGGGCCGAGCACCGCGCCGGGGTTGACGATGACGCCGTCCAGCCCCTTCTCCTGGATGACCTTGCGTAGTTCCTGCTCGCCCAGGAACTTGCTGTGCCCGTAGGGGAAGCGTTCGGGCCGGACGTTGAACGAGTCTTCCTCGGTGAGGAGTTGCCCGTGAGGGGGGATGCCGAGGGCGGCGACGGAACTGGTGAGGACGACGCGCCCGACGCGTGCTGCCACCGCCGCCTCTGCCACCAGGCGCACGCCTTCAACGTTCACCTGGTACATCTTGGCCTTGCCCGCGCGCCAGTGATCCGACACACCGGCTACGTGAAAGACGACGTCGCAGCCTTGCATGGCCGCACGGAGCGAGTCGGCATCCAGGACGTCGCCGATAGCTACTTCGTGGGGAAGGTCTTCCAGCGAGGCCGTGGGCGATGTAGCCCGGCGCAGCGCGCGCACCCGCCAGCCCTGCTCTACCAGGGCCTGGACGAGGTTGGCGCCCACCATCCCGGTAGCGCCGGTAACGAGTGCGAGGGGCATGAGAGGCCCTCCGGGTGGGATGCAAATGAACCCATAGGCCCTCCCCCGCCCCTTCATCCCGCACGGCGAGTACGCCCGCGGGACTTCCCTTCCCTCTCCCAATTTTGGGAGAGGGAAGGGGCGGGGGAGAGTGAGGGCCTGCGTTCACCTTACACCAGATGTCAGCCGTTCCTGCTACGGAATCAACCCCATCTGCTTGCCGACGGTGGCGAAGATATCCAAAATGCTCTCCAACTGTGCGTCGGTGTGGGATGCCATGTAACTGGTGCGCAGGAGCGACTTGTTGGGCGGCACGCCGGGCGGCAGCACCGCGTTCACGAAGACACCGGCATCGTACAATGCCTTCCAGGTGTAAATCGTCTTCATGTCGTCGTAGATGTAGATAGGTACGACCGGCGTCTGCGAGTTGCCGATGTCAAAGCCGAGAGACTTGAAACCTTCACGCATTACGCGCGCGTTGCGCTCCAACCGCTGCACGTGCTCCGGCTCGGTGCGCATCACCTCTAGGGCGGCCAGGGCCGCGGCGATGTTGCTCGGTGGCATACTGGCGCTGAAGATGAAAGCACGGGCGAAATGCTTGATGTAATGCACCACGTCGTCGTTGCCCGCGATAAAACCACCCAGCGAGGCGAAAGACTTGCTGAAGGTGCACATGATGATGTCCACCTGGTCGGTCACGCCGAAGTGGGCCGCCGTGCCACGTCCGCCGCCGATCACACCGATGCTGTGAGCGTCGTCCACCATCAGGCGCGCGTTATACTTCTTACAGACCGGAATCATATCAGGCAGCGGCGCGATGTCACCGCCCATGCTATAGACGCCGTCCACGACGACCAGGCGGCCCCGCTCCGGCGCGACTTGAGACAGAACCTTCTCCAGATCGGCCACGTCGTTATGCTTGAAGCGCTTCATCTCGCCGTAACTGAGGCGGCAGCCGTCCACGATGCTGGCATGATCGTCCCGATCAATGATGACGACGTCATCTCGCCCGACCAGCGCGCTGATGGTTCCCAGATTGGTCTGGAAACCTGTGCTGAAGACGAGAGCCGTCTCTTTGCCGACAAAC
>JADYZS010000257.1 GCA_020853075.1 Anaerolineae bacterium
CAACAAAGCCAGCGAAGGGCCAGGAAACAGCGTTGGCTCCTCTCCAGGGGCAAGGTCTAGCAGGGTGGCGGGTAGGGCCGCGTTCGTAACAATCTGGTCTAGCCGTGTACCGGCAGGTACGTGCCCAGGCCACCAGAAGATCAAAGGGACGTGAATAACCTCGCGGTAGAGAGAGTTGTTATGTTCCAGCAAACCGTGCTCGCCGAACGACTCGCCATGGTCAGAGGTGATGACGACGAGGGTCTTATCGGCCAGGTCACGTTCTTGGAGCGCAGAGAGAAGTTGGCCTATCTGGGCATCTACATAGGCGATGCCGCCGTCGTACGCGTCCACTTCGCCCTGCAATTGCTCCGGCGTCATCGGCACGTAGATGTGGTCCATGCCCCAATCTGTGTTGATCTGCCCACCCGGCTCCCTCACTGGCGAAAATTTGCTGCGATAGGGCTGCGGCGGTATGTAGGGGGCATGGGAATCGAAGTAATTCAGGAAAGCGAAAAAGGGCTTTCCCCGGTCCTGGTCAAGCCAACGCAGGACAGAGCGGTTGATGCCAGCAGCCCGGCTACGATCCACCCTATACTCAAGGCCCAGCGCGCGATGAAGCACGTAGTATTCGGCCACGCGACCATAGAGGGTGTGAACCGCCATGTTGGGTACGGAGCGGAAGAAATCCTCAAAGTGCTGGAATCCACGTCCCAGGCCGCTGATCTGGTTAAAGGTATCGTAATTGGCGGAAAAGGCGCCAGTTCGGTAGCCAAGCGTCTGCAGGGCCTCGCCGATGGTGGGATAGCGACCATCCAGCGGCCATGCTGCGTCTGCCCTGTGTTCGTGGGGATAACGCCCGGTAAGAAGTGAAGCATGGGATGGCTTGGTCCAGGAAGAAGTGGAGAAGGCATTCTCAAACAGCACACCCTGTCCGGCCAGGCGGTCCAGGTTGGGGCTGGTAAGACGCGCGTAGCCGTAGGCAGAGAGATGATCCGCGCGCAGCGTGTCCACCACAATGACCAGGATATTGGGGGAGCCGGCTGGAGCCTGTGGAAGCCTGGCGACGGCCAACCGCTCTTGCAGCCAGAGCCCGCCCCGGGTGCCGACCAGCGCCAGCAAGGCCATGGCCGCCAGCCAGGGAAAACTGCGACGCCAGAAGCGCACGAACGCTTCTTCGTGTGCACGGAGCCAGCGAGAAACCTCCACAGCCAGGCCAGCTGCCAGGATAGGGATCACGTAAATGTGAGCGCGCCCTACGAGGGGCAACGCCAACCAATCAAAGAGCGCGAGGTAGGAGAGCGCGAAGATAGAAAACCACTTGGTCGGAAACCGGGGGACGAGCCGGGCAACCAGGCTCAACCCTAATCCCACCCCACCGAAGAGGAGCAAATCGGCGAGGGCCGAGATCCAGACGATTTCCAGGGAAGCACCCAGGAAAACCAGCGGCCCCCGTAGCCAACCAAGCCGTTGCAAGGCCCAAAGGCCGGCCCCCTCCACCAGACCCGTCGCCAGGCCCATCCCCGCAGCGGCAACGAGAATGTTTCTAACCAAATTAGTACGCGCAGCGCTTCGCTTCGTCGGCGTAGGCTTTGATCAACTCCAGATCGGCATCAAAGAAGTGGTCCGAAGGGCTTAGGATGTAGCCGCCGTTCGCACCTGCTTCCCCAAAGCACTTCCTGACCGCCGCCCGCGTCTCCTCAGGCGTGCAGTCCCGCAGATGGTGCACCTGGTCAAACCCGCCGATCATGCAGACCTTGTCGCCGATGCGCTGCTTCGCCTCCCGTAGCCGTGTGTCGCCCCCCATGTGGGGCGGCGTGAAGGTCTCCATCGCATCCAGCCCCATCGCGGCGATCCTCTCCAGGATCGGCATCATCCCGCCGCAGGTGTGATAAACGACCCGATGGCCTGCCTCTTGGGCGAGGCGTGTCAGTTCCGCGTCGTAGGGGGCAATGAACCTGTCAAAAATCTTGGGCGAGATCACGGTGGACGAGGCATCGCCGCCACCGTGCTCCATTAAGTCGTAATGCGCACCTCTCAACGATTGAACGAAGGCCTTTTTGCGCCGGAACATGACCCCCAACAGCTCGTGTACCCAGGCCGGATCGTCGTACGACTCCATGATCAACCTCTCAATGCCGACGAGGCAAGCCGCATCCTGCCAGCAGCCGGCCTGTCCGAAGACGTCAAAGCCGCAGATGTTGCCGCGCACGATCCCGCGGTCACCGAACTCCTCTGCCGCCTCGTTCACAGCATCCACGTCGCACTTGGGCGCGGTCAGGTATTCGCCTAGGATATCAACATCTTTCTTATCCTTGATGAGACGCTCGGAGATCCACGCGGTATGCACGTTAGACTGCAACACCATCGTCAACGTGCCCTTGGGCGTGATGAAGCGGTAGCGCGTCGTATCGTAGCGGTCATCAGGGATTTTCTCATGCTCCACGCGCCAGTTATCCGTGCAGACTCGCCTCCCCTCCAGGAAACCTGGCTCCCCCTGGCTGGGGTCGTAGTATTCCCCCCTGCTCTCATCGGGCTTATGCGCGATGACCCAGTGGATGGCGTCCAGGTCAAAGTAATCAAAGAACTCGCGGTTGGTCTTGCCTCCCATGTATTTATCCAGGAAGTAGGTCATCAGGTGGTGGGCCGTGGCGGGCAAGCGATCCGGCACGCGCCGGTCTAATGCCGCCAGCAACCGCTCTCTTGAGGTCATCGCCATTGTTTTTTCCTCCGATGTTATTCCCGCGAGCCTGACACGGCCAGTGCCCGCGCCAGCAGGTCGGCCACGCCCAATTCCGCCGCCCACCGCCGCAGGTAGGCCAAGTCCAAACGCTCACCCTGCACGGCAAGGACGCCAAGAACGTCGCGCCACTGCCGTTCCGAGATCTCGCCACCCAGGCGATACCACTCCAGTTTAGCCAACACCGTATCTTCCGCTGCCGCAACGTAGGCCCTGCGCTCCGGGTCTGTCACCATGACCTGCGCTGCCCGCCGCGCCATCTGCGACCGGTCGTAAGGCCGCTGCTTGGGGATAAAGATATCCACTTTGAACATCGTCTGCAGATGAATGACGTTGAAACTACTCCGCTGTTGGATAGCCTCCCGGATGGACTCGGCATCCACGTAGAAATCGCCGCTCAGATCTTGGGCCAGTGTCCCGGCATGTTCCGGGCGTAGGTCGGCCACCAGGTCGGCGTCCATCGTGGTGCGCACCACCCCATGCACCGCGCTGGCGAGCGACCCGCCGATGAGATATGGCACTTCCAATCTATCCAGCGCTTCCACCACCCGCAGCGTGACCGCGATCGGCTCAGAGAGCACGGGTGGGGTTCTCCTCCGGCAAAGGGCCGTAGGCGCGGGCAGCCAGGTCTGGGCCGAGAATGAGGTCGGCCAGACGGCGGCGCAGTTCGGCGGGCGTAGCCTGGGGATGCCGTTGGCGCAGGCCGCTGAACGCCAGGGTGCGCACCATCTCGTTCATCTGGCCCAACATCTCTAACTTGCGCCACGCGGGAGCGCGGCGCAACAGGGCAATCTGTACCTGCTCGGCTTCGGGTCGCGTGTCAGGATATAAGGCTGACATAGTTGTTCTGCTGTGATTATACGCAAATAGCAGCCTCAGTGCAATGGGGCTGCTCTGTGAGGGTTGTCCATCACAACCGGCTGCCCATCCACTTCCACCACAATCTTGGCGAACCAGGTCTCATCGGCCACGTGGTAGTTGTGACCGGCCTGCGCCGAATAGACCCCCATGAAGACCAATGGCTCTGGGCCGGTATTGACCGTGCGGTGGGCCATGCCGCCCGGAATGTGGACGAGGTTCCCCGGTAGCATGTCGGCTACCACCAGATCACCCCTCTCCGATTGCAGGAGCAATTTGCCCTCGCCCCGGAAGGTGAGATAGAGTTCGGCGAAGTCCGCAGGATCGTGGAAGTGCCCTTTGGTCATGTGATACTCTCTGCCGACTTTGCCGGGGTACAGAGAGGTGAGGGCCACCCTCAGATCGCCGCGCCCCGTGCCGCCTTCGTACTCGGACACCTCGTATAGAACCGGATCGCCGGAGCGAATCAACTCCTCCGCAGCCCCTTTGTCCTGAAAGAAATTCTTCAGGTGGGACAACCGGCGCGTGGTTTTCTGGGCCTGGGTGAGCGCACCGCCAGACCAGAACCGGAAGTCGTTTATATTCATAGCAGCAACCGCAGCGGCTGCTCCAGCGTTGCCTTCAGAGCCTGCAAGAAGCGGGCCGCCTCCGCGCCGTCGGTTACGCGGTGGTCCGCGGAGATGGTCACCTTCATGCGCGTACCTACGGCCAACTCACCCGCTTCATTGGCTACGGGCACGCGCAGAATCCCGCCGACGGCCAGGATCGCCGCCTGGGGCGGATTGATGATGGCAACGAAATCCTCCACACCAAACA
>JADYZS010000258.1 GCA_020853075.1 Anaerolineae bacterium
ACCGGACGTTCCCGCGGATCCTGACCCGACACAATCACGACGGGAACGTCTCGGATCGCTTCTTCCGCGCGCTTCGTTGCCAGCATTTGCCACCCATCCGAATCCGACAGCACGATGTCCAACAGCACGAGATCGGGATGATGGGTGCGCATGTCGTCCAGGGCCTCCTGACTCGTCGCCGCGAACGCCAGTTCCAATGTGTTGTCAAGGGTATGCAAGATCCTGGCGAAGAGACGCCGCGCATCATCTTCGTCCTCCACAATCAAGACGCGGCGTACTGGCCGGCCGATCTTCTGGATCGTGTCGCTTACCGCACGCCGTGTCAGGGGCTTCGGCAGAAAAGCCAGCGCGCCGGCTGCCAACGCGCGTTCCGCTCGTGGCGGCATGGAGCAGCCGATGACCGGCGTATCGGACACCTCTGCTGTTGCCTGTCTGACGAGAGGAAGTAGATCGTTGGCATCCGTCACGTTGAGCAACAGAGCCTGGGTTGCGTAGCCCCGCGCTTCTATCTTGGCCTGGGCCAGGCTTCGGGTGTCGGCGAACTCTATCTCGTTGGCATATCGCTCCAACAGAGGAAACAATTCGCCGGTCTCGTCGCAGATCACCACGCGCGGTTTCGCCCTCCCGACAGGCAAAGCAGCCTGGGAGGTACGCTCGTGCCACATCCATTCCTGGACCAGCCAGCTGCTCGGCCTGGTTACCAATTCAATGGGAGGAGAGATGGGCAGTTTAAACGAGAAAACACTGCCGTGTCCCGGTTCGCTCTCAAACCACATCTGCCCACCATGGAGTTCCACGAATTGCTTGCTCACGTTGAGTCCCAGCCCGCTCCCTCCCTGAGTACGGCCCTGCGGAGGGGTCCCCTGGAAGAACGGCTCAAAAATCCGCGTCGCTTCCTCCTGCGCAATGCCGGGGCCGGTATCGGCTACGCTGATGGTGACGTATTGGCCGTCTGCCGTTGCCCGGACGACGAGGCCTCCTTGCTCGGTATAGCGGGCCGCGTTGCTCACCAGGTTGAGGATCACCTGCCGGATACGAGTGCGATCACAATAGACCTGGGGCAGATCGTCCGGAACGCTAATTTGCAGCGTAAGGCCCTTCTTGTCTATCAAGGGCCGGACGACGGTCACCGCTTTGTCAATCACCTCCCGGAGATCGTACCGTTCTTTGTGCAGGGCCAGCCGGTCCGCTTCCACCTGGCTCAGGTCCAACACGTCGTTGATCATGCTCGCCAGATGCTCGCAGTTCCGATGGACGATCTCTAAATCCTCCAGCAGCGCCGCGGGCAGTTTACGCCCATAGACTCCTGGCGATTCTACTAACAGGTCGGTCAGCCCGATGATCATATTCAACGGAGTCCGGAATTCGTGGCTGACCTGCGCCACGAAGGCCGACTTTGCCTTCTGAGCCTCCTCGGCAATCGCACGCGCTGCCGAGACCCTGTCGTTCATCATAGCGAGTTGGCGATATGCCAGGGCGAGATCGTCCAGGGCCTGCTTGAGTTTGGCGCGGTCGGCCCGGCTTTCAGCCAGTAGCACCCCGGCCCTCTGGTAATGCTCCCAGGACCAGCCTGCTAACTGGCGCACCGGCTGATAGGCGGCGACCATCACGCCGAGCACGGCCCAGATCGCCACCAGCGCGACATCGGCGGAGGCTCTGGTGACGTCGGTGGGGGCCTGGCGCCACAGGATCACCAGGAGCACAGTCTGGATCACCGTGGCAGCCGTCGCGGCCGGGATGCCGATCATGGCAGCCACCACGGCGGTAGGTACGACCAGGAAGACCAAAAGGCTTGGCACCTCCAGCCAGGCATAGGCCAGGACGATGATGGCGATCAGAGACAGGGCCAAGAACCAGCGACCGGCCCACGCTTGCCGATCACTGACGACCCAGGCAGCCCCGGCCAACGCCGCGACAATCAAGCCAAGAGTCAGAGCCGGTTCCGGCAAGGCCACCAGTTGAACGCCAATACATAGAGCAACCCCCAGGGCTACCAGGGCCACAATCACCAACCTGGGCGAAATACGCAATTCGCTCTCGTAATCTGCGGGGAGCGGTTCAACCATAGGTAACTCCAATTGCGTTGTGTTGAGAGGTAGCCCGGGCCCGGAGGCGTAGGTTCGCCTGCCGCAAGACCGCCGGGTTGACGACGTTTGTGGGCACCTCTCCTCGCAGCACCTGCGCCACGTGCTCCGCTGCTTTCGCCTCCAATTCCTGCAAAGAGCCTTCGGAATAGAAGGCGACGTGGGGCGTCAGGATGACGTTGGGCAGGAGACGCAGAGGGTCACCGGCAGGAAGAGGCTCCTGCGGGAGCACGTCCAGGGCCGCGCCCCCCAGTCGTCCCTCGCGCAAGGCCGCGGCCAGGGCCGCCGTATCCACCAGGCCGCCGCGCGCGGTGTTCACCAGCCAGGCAGTGGGCTTCATCTTGCGGACCGCCTCCTCGCCCAGCAAGTTCTGGGTCGCCGCCGTCAGCGGGGCGTGAAGAGTCACGAAGTCCGCTTCTCGCAAGAGCGTATCCATGTCTGCCACCGCGACCCCTTCCCGTTCCGCCTCCTCGGCGGTAGTCCCCGGATCAGAGACCAATATCTGCAACCCGAAGGCCGCAGCCTTGCGCGCCACCGCGCGCCCAATGCGGCCATAGCCGATGATGCCCAGGGTCAAACCCCGCAGGCGCGGGATGGGCATGGCGATCCTGGCATCCCAGGCCCCGTCGCGCACCGAGCGGTCATAGACCATCACCCGGCGAGCGGCGCAGAGAAGGAGGGCCAGCGTATGGTCGGATACCTCGTCCACACAGTAGTCGGGCACGTTGGTCACCACGATGCCGTGGGCCGTGGCCGCGGCCACGTCCATGTTGTCCACGCCGACGCCGTAGCGCGAGATAACGAGGCAGCGGGGGGCCGCGGCAATCGTCTCGGCGCTGACGCGCTTGAAGCAGGTGAGGATGGCATCGGCCTCCGGGGCTAAGGCGCGCAACTCTGCCTCCTGCCCCGTGGGCGCGACGAGCAATTCCGCGTCTACTCTTGCCAGTGTCTCTCGCTCCATGTCAAGAGACGGCCAGACGTAGTCGGTGACGAGAACACGGTAAGATACCTGCGATGACATCAGCGTTCACCTCGCCGGATATCCTGATTGGCCTCCATGATAGCCGCCTACCACGCGTAGGCCTCCGGCGCTTCGCCGCCAGGGCCGGGCCAGATCTCGTTCAGCCGCTTCAGGGCGTCCGCCGATAGTTGGACATCCAACGCGCGCAGGCTCCCGACCAGTTGCGCCTCGGTGCGCGGCCCGATGATGGGGGCCGTCACTACCGGGTTGTGCAGCAGCCATGCCAGGGCAACGTCAGCGGGTTGTTCGCCCATCTCCTGGCAGAACGCCTCGTAGGCCGCCAGTTTAGCCAGTTGCGCATCGTCAAATCTTCGGCGGGCTTCGGCCTCTGCCCGTCTCCCCACCGTGGCCCCTTGCAGGCCACCGCCCAGCGCGCCACCTGCCAGAGGGCTCCAGGGGATGAGCCCCAGGCCGTAGGCGCGGCAGGCGGGGATCACCTCCAGTTCTGCCGTGCGAGACCGCAGGTTGTAGAGGCTCTGCTCGGAGACCAACCCCATGAAGTGGCGTGCGGCGGCTGCGGCCTGGGCCTGTGCGATGTGCCAACCGGCGAAGTTGCTGCTGCCGACGTATAGGACCTTCCCCTGCTGCACCAGCAACTCCATCGCCTGCCAGGTCTCCTCCCAGGGCGTCCGCCGGTCAATGTGGTGCATCTGGTAGAGGTCAATGTGGTCGGTTTGCAGGCGGCGCAGGCTGTCGTCGCACGCCTGACGGATGTGGTAGGCCGTGAGCCCACGGTCGTTGGGGCCGGGCCCCATGGCGCCATAGACCTTCGTCGCCAGGACGATCTCCTCGCGGCGACGCCCGCCCTGTGCCAGCCACTGGCCGATGACCTGTTCGGTGTATCCCTGGTACTCGCGCCCGCCGTAGCGGTTGGCCGTATCAAAGAAATTGATGCCCAGTCCCAACGCCTTATCCATGATGGCAAAACTGTCGGCCTCGCTGGTGCGACCGGCGGCGCCGAAATTCATCGTGCCCAGGCAGAGACGGCTGACCCGCAGGCCCGTCCTTCCCAGGTTCGTGTATTGCATGATGTGCTCCTTTCTGTGACGTCGCCAACAGTATAACGGTCAGGGAGAACTCTGGCAAGCCCGCGCTTTACGCATCACGTTTTACGCCACCAGCAACTTACGAGGCCGTGCGGTGTATATCCTGATAGAATAGCCGAGAAGAGGTTTCCTATGCGTCTGGCGAACAAAGTGGCGATCATCACGGGCGCGGCGTCGGGCATCGGGCGCGGCATCGCGCGGATGTATGCCCACGAGGGCGCGCGCGTCGTCGTGGCCGACGTGGACGACGCGGGCGGCACGGAGACGGTGCGTTTGGTGGAGGGCGCAGGCGGCGAGGCGCTCTTCGTCCATTGCGACGTGACGTCGGCGGCCAACGTGAGCGAGATGGTGCAGGCGACGGTGGCGCGGTTCGGCAGGCTGGATATCCTGGTGAACAACGCCGTCTGGGACAGAGGCGACGCGGCGGTAGTAGATCTAGGCGAAGAGGTGTGGGATCGCACCCTGGCCGTGACGCTGAAGGGGCCGTTCCTGTGCAGCAAATACGCGCTGCCGGAGATGATCCGGAAAGGCGGCGGCGCCATCATCAACATCAGTTCCGGCTGCGGCGTCGTAGGCTGCGGGCCTAGCGCCGCGTACTCCGCGTCGAAAGGCGGGCTGGAGCTCCTCTCCCGGTCCCTGGCGATAGATTACGGCGGGTACAACGTCCGCGTCAACACCATCGCGCCCGGCGGGACGCGGACGCCGCGCGCCGCCGCGTTGGAGCGGCCCGAAGTGCGCGCTCGCGCTGCCAAAGAGCACCTCATCCAGCGCACGGGCGAGCCGGAGGATACAGCCTATGCTGCCGTCTATCTCGCCTCCGATGAGGCTTCGTGGGTGACGGCGGTGACGCTGCCGGTGGATGGCGGCTGGGTCGCCCGGCCCGGCGGCGCGCCGCCACGCGAATAGACAGAGTGTAACGCCTGACTCTATACTTCATCGCCGCCCCTATCGTTCACGCGCGGCGGCAAACGAGGGTCGTTACGCTCTCTCCCTTCAGCACCACGCTCAGTCCGTCTCCCTGCGCCTGCACCGACGGCAGCGACGTGACCTTCTCGTGGCGCGAGGTGCGATAGACGCGCGCCTCACCCAACGGCGGCAGCGCGCGGAAGGTGAAACGCACCGGCACCTCCGCCGCGCGATTGTTGAGAACGACCAACACGACCTCGCCCTCCCGTGGCCGCTCAAAGACCGTTGCCCGTACCTCGGCATCGTCGCTGTTCGCCTCCAGCCGCACGCTACCGGGCCGCGCGAAGCGCGACCACTGGCTGATGACCGCGCCTACCTCGTGCATCTCTACCCGTTCGGCCTGCCCCTGCTCGTTGAAGTAGATGAGCACCGGAGCCTGGGCCTTGCCCCAGCCCTCTTTCACCCGCCAATTCGCCTCCCAGATGCTCCACATGTAGTCCCAGGCCGAGGCATCGGCGTGGGCCAGTTCGTCGTGGATTTCGTTGGCGCGGAAGAAGGCATCGGCCCAATCGTCCTCGGTGCGATGACGGGTGTTGCAAATCTCCGTCATCCAGATAGGCACGCCAGTGGGGAGACAGACCGCGCGCAGTTCCTCCCGCTCGCGGCGCTGCGCTTCCAGGCGACGCCAATCGTTGTACGGGTTCTCGTAGCCGTCGTAACTGTGGTAGGCCAGCGCGCCGACGTATTGCCGCGCCTCCGGGTCGGAGAGGATGTGGCGGGCGAAGGCGATGGCGTGGATGCCGGGCGTCCAGTCATCGGCGATGACCAGCTGCGTATCCAGCCCCGCGGCCCGGAAGCGCGCGCCCAGGTGCTTAGTCAGGGCACACATCTCGTCCAGGCTTATCGTTTGCGGCTGGTGTGGCGGGTAACTGGGCTCGTTGCAGAAATCCCAATAGGGGACGTTGAAGCCCAAGTCGTTCTGCCAGTGGAGGAGGAACGCGGTGACGTAGCCGGCGTAGGCGTCGGGCCGTGCCAGCGTGCGCTTATCGGGCCGCAGGCACCAGGGCGGCATGTGCTCCACGCGCGGGCAGCCGAACCAGGTGTCCAGCCCGTAGCGTTGCTTCCGCCGCATCGTATCCACCAAGGTATCAAACCACGACGAGGTGATGCGCAGGGTCTGCGGGTCAAAAGGCTCCGCTACCGCATCTTCCCGATGGTACCAATCAAATACGAAGAAGCGGGCGCGGTTGAGGCCCATCTCCTGATAGGCCAGGCGCATCGCCTCTTCTTGTATCTCGGCGGGCACGCCGCGCATCATCGGCGTCTCGTCGTGGGGATTGGCCCAGTCAAAGATGGTGCTGCCGAAGCCCATCATCGTCTGGTGACGCAGGTGGCCGTTGACCGCCACCGTGACCGTTTTGCTTTGTTCGCTCATCGCCTCTTCTCCGTTGCATGTTAGACTGGTATCTGCCAAACACCATACCTTATCCAACCTCCTCTGTCTAGGCCCAAAAGTATCAGTGCGAGGCCATCCCCAGGCCAGAAACGTTCACAACGGATCGCCCAGCCACCGCACCCAGGTCAAAGACGTCCGCACGGCATTGCATAGCCGTTCATTGGCCGTCCAGAAGGGACAGCCCAAACTTTCGGCCAGGGCCAGGTAATGGCTGTCGTAGGTTGTAGGTTGCCCCAGGCGACGGGCCATCTCCCAAGCGCGTGCGTGCAGATCATCCGGGTCAACCAGTGTGAGTTCCAAAGCCAGGGCCGCGTCCAGGGCTGCACGGGCTTCCGCTTCATTGAGGAGTCTCCGATGGACTCTCCTGCGGAGCACCGCCGTCACCTCATAATGGAGAAGGCGCGGAGCAACGACCTCAACGCTGTCGCGAATCCAACGACCCCAAAGGGCATCGGCCCGGTCGCTCAACGGTTCCGGAACCACCAACTTGATGAGCAGGCTGGCATCAATGCAAACGAGTGAGTCGGTCATCTCGTTCCTCGCGGAGGTCGTGCAGGTCTTGCGCTGAGTCGGGCAAAGGGACACCGAGCCGCGCCGCGATCTCCTCGCGCGTGGCTCTAGCCTTCTGCAAGACAGCCAACCGCCGGGCCTGGACCTCATCCGCGCTGGCGGTATCCTGGGCCTGCAAACGTTCCAAGTCGGCCAGGCTGACCAGAGCCGCCTTGGGACGGCCCCGGGCGGTGAGCACGATGCGCTCACCGCCGTAGGTGACCCGGTTGACCAACTCGGAGATGACGCGCTTCACCTGGCTGATGCTAACCGTATGCATGGTACCCCAATCAAAAAGAGGATTATCCTGACGATACTCCCATATTCTGGATGGGCAAGGCCGTATCAAAGTCCGCCATCGGATGAAATCCGACGGCTGCATGGTTGTTAAGCCCGCGGAGCGGGCTTGCTAGCGGGCTGCCGTCGGTTTCTAACCGACGGCAGCCTCTCATAGTAATGCCCCGGCAATGGGGCCAGGGCGTTCCATTGATGGGTTAGCCGTGTGGATTCAGTCGTCCAACTCGCCTTCCCGCAGGCCCAGCGGCAAGGGAGCCGGGCGGGTGCAGGTGCTCGCCAGTTCCACGTGCCTCCCCTCGCGGGACGCGTCGTGGAAAGCGTGCATGATGTCCAGCACGTGGTAGGCCAGTTCGCCGTTCGCCCGGTGGGGCCGGCCCGAACGGAGAGCATAGGCCATGTCCGCCACGCCGATGCTGCGGTGCTGCTTGTTGTAGCCGTGGGTCAGCGGCACCTCGGTCCACTCTTTCTCCCCGGCGCGGCGGACGCGCACGGTCCCGCCAAAGCCGTTGGGGTGCGGCACGGTCATGGAGCCTTCCGTGCCGTGGACCTCCAGGGGCGTCAACTGGCTCCCCCAGACGTCAAAGGTGGTGATGATCGTGCCGACCGCGCCGTTGGCAAAGTCCATGACACCCGCGATGTGTGTCGGCGTGTTGACCTTGATCTTCGTGCCGTAGAGGGGTTGGCTGGTGATGGTGCGTTCGGGGAAGGTGATGCGGGCCGAGCCGGTCACGCGGCGCACCGGCCCCATCAGCATGACTAACGCGGTCAGGAAGTACGGCCCCATGTCAAACATCGGGCCGCCGCCGGGCTGGTAATAGAAGCCGGGGTTGGGGTGCCAGTTCTCGTGGCCGTGGGACATCATAAAAGCGTTCGCGGCCACTGGCTCGCCGATGATGCCGTCGTCAATCAACTTGCGGCAGGTCTGGAAGCCGCCACCCAGGAAGGTATCGGGCGCGCCGCCCACACGCACACCCCTGACCCGCGCCGCGTCCAACAGGGCAAGGCCGTCCTCGCGGTGAATGGTCAGCGGCTTTTCGTTATATACAGATTTGCCCGCCCGCACCACCATCATCCCAACCTCCGCATGCGCGTCCGGGGTCGTCAAATTAACGACGATCTCAATCTCCGGGTCGGCCAGTAATTCCTCCACGGTGCAGGCCCTGGGCACGTGGTGCTGAGCCGCCTTCGCCCGCGCTCGCTCCATGTCAAGGTCGGCGCAGGCGACGATCTCCAGGATGTCAAAGGCTTTGCCGGCCTCCAAATAGATCCCGCTGATGTTGCCGCAGCCGATCACGCCGATTTTGGTTTTGGGTCTGGTCATTGTTATCCTCTGTACAATCTACCGGCTGGCCCACATCATGCCCCGTTGGACGATGGTGCGGGCTTCCAGCACGTCAAAGTCCTTGGCGACGTGGCCGACGGAGGAATAGAAGACACGCCCCGCGCCCCAGCGCCGCTTCCAGACCGCCGGCATGACGCAGCCCGCGATCCAGGAGGCATGCTCGCCGCTAAAGGTCGTCGTTGCCAACACTTCGTTAGAGGGGTCAACGTGCAGATAATACTGCTCCGAGTGCATCTTGAAGTCCCGCAGACCGGCGGTGATCGGGTCCTTGTGGTTGATGATGTTGACCTCGTAGTCTATGACGCCGCCAGGGTGCGCGACCCACGGGCCGCCGACCATGAACTGGTAGCCGACGTTGTTGCGGAAGGAGTCGGCCATGCCGCCGTGCCAACCGGCGATGCCGACGCCGCTCTTGACTGCCTCCAGGAGGCCCTTTTCCTGCTCGCCTGTGATCGTCCCCATCGTCCATACCGGCACCACCAGGCTTAGGGAGCGCATCTTAGCCTGGTCCAGATAGACGTCCAGCGTGTCGGCTATCTCTACGTGGTAGCCTTGCTCTCGCAGGTAGGGCGCAAAAACGTCCACACATTGCTTCGGTTCGTGCCCCTCCCAGCCGCCCCAAACCATCAGCGCAGACTTCATGGGTACCTCCGCTCTGAATTGATAATTCCTGCATACAATAACACCGAAAGCGGCAGAATGTCAACACCAGACCGAGCAGTTGCTCTGTTGTTCACAAAGTGTGTGGGGCACAGCGTAAAGAGTGTATTCTCGCCTGTCAAGCAGCGTGCCTTTCGCGCACCAACAGGAGCAAGACAATCGCAGCGACGCGGCTAGCGGGAGGGCGACCGTCGGTGGCCCTTTAGCGCGATCTATAGAGGTACCCCTTTAACTGGCGCAGATAACCGCGCACGTTTGCCAGGTGGCGCGGCTCTGCCGGAAACATGATAGCAAGCT
>JADYZS010000259.1 GCA_020853075.1 Anaerolineae bacterium
CCACGAATAACGCACGAATAGCCGCTGCGATATTAGTGTATTCGTGCAATATCTATGGATGGCCGCGCTGACAATTCCGGCTCAAGCCGCCACCGCACGCGGCCTCACTTCTCGCTCCAAGCGGCTCTCCAAAGCGTCCGCCGCGATGTCAAGATCGTAATCCATCTGCAATCCCAACCAGAACTGCGGAGACATGTCAAAGTAGCGCGCCAAACGAAGGGCAGTATCGGCGGTGATACTCCGCTTGCCCAACACAATCTCGTTAATACGGCGCGGCGGTACGCCGATGCTAAGGGCCAGGCGATTCTGGCTCAGACCGAACGGCTTCAGAAACTCCTCTCGTAGCACCTCGCCAGGATGCACCGGCTTCAATCTTTGCTCAGTCATAATCACCTCCGACTTCTGACTACCGCGGCGTATCGGGCACGCGCAGCGGCAGGAGGGTGAAGAGGCTGGAACCGAAGAACCAGAAGATGCCCATGCCGATGAGCGTCGGCCCTAAGCCGAACTGGCGCGAGAGCGCGATGCCGATAAACGGACAGACGAACGCGCCCGCGTTCATGATGGTGATGTAGGTCGCCATGAAGGTATTGCGCTTCTCCGCCGGGCAGACCTTAAGAAAGGTATTATAGTGACTCAGGGAAATGCCGGGCGCGATCAGGTTGATGAGTACCCCGGCCAGGAGGATAAAGGTCAGGTTGTGAGAGATGCCAACCAGAAGCGGATAGAAGCCCATGAGCATAACGGTGATCTTTAGCGTCTTGCTTTCGCCCCAGCGGCCCATGATGCGCCGCCATAAGAGCCAACCGAAGATGACGCCCCCGTTCGCCAGCGTGCCGTTGAGCCCGATCCAGGCATCGCTGGCGCCCAGTTCGCGCACGAAGAACAGGATGTAGAGGGGGGCGACGACCCACGCGGCGACGCTGTAGGCCATCGTGTTGACATTGAAGCGGATAAAATCAGCGTGCTGCGTCAGCGAGGCGCGCGCTTGCCGCCATCGCCCTTTGATGCCGGGCCCGGAGCCTCGTGCCTGAGCGGGCTTCGGCTTGATGGTTGGTACGTTATCTGGCCGCCGTAGCCGGTAGAGGAAATACATGCTGACCAACGAACCCGCGAGCCCCACCACGTAAAGCATTTGGTAGTTGAACGGGAAGGGAGCGCGGCTTAACCACTGGCCCGCCAGGAAAGTCCCCGTGCTCAAGACGATCCCATTGAGGACGTTGCGCACCGTGAAGACGCCCGCGCGTTTCCGCTCCGGGATGACGTCGGCCAGGAGGGCATTGAAGCCCACGTTGAAGAAGTGCGCAGGGATCGTCATCCCTACGAGAACGAGAACGAGGACAAGCCCTTGCTGATCCTTCGGCACGACCCACGGCACCAGGATAACGATGACGAAGCCGAGGCGATAGAGCAAGAGGCTGTTCAGCGTCCAGGGCACCGGGTTGCGGCGGCCCTCCAGGAAACGGCCCGCAGGGAGCGAGATGACCATGGCGAGGAGGGCAGGAAGAGAAGAGAGCCAACCGATGTAGGTATCCGTCGCGCCCAGGCGCACGGCGAAAGCCGCATTGAAGGCGGCAGACACGCTGAGGAACGCGGCCCAGAACACCTCCACCTGCAGATACCAGGCATTGCGATCTTCGGTTGTGAGAAGCGGCGGGCGAAGACGCCCCACCACGCGGGAGGCTATTTCCTTGGGGGTGAGAAATCTGCCGACCGCCGAGATGGACCGGGCAAAAATGGGACGCATACTCTCCTCGTAGATCTCCTTCGCACAATACAGAGGCTAACCGCAGACCACCCACATTCTATCGCGAGATACCCGTTCTGCAAAAACCGGCAGACTCATCCTGAACGCCCCATATTTGACTTTTCATGCCCCAGGTGTTAGAATCTCTGTGGCGACGGGAAGAAGGAACGATATATTCGCTGGCGATAACCGTACACGGAGCCTCTACGAGGTCATCTAAATAAGTAGGGGCTTTTTTCGTTGCGCGCGTCGCCCCCGCCCTGAAGATCAGAAATGAGCATGGCTCATACATAATTCCTAGGGAGGAACGAAGAATCTGTTATGCATGGACTTGATACGTTTGAGACCGTAGCGCTGTTCGGCGTCCTGGGCACCGCCATCCTCGGTCTGCTGTACGCGCTCTTTCTTCGCGGCCAGATTCTGCGGGAAGACAAGGGCACCGCGAAAATGCAGGAGGTGTGGAACGCCATTCGGGTAGGTGCGGATGCTTACCTGGACCGCCAACTGCGCAGCATCTTACCCCTCATCGTAATCCTCACCGTTGCTTTGTTCCTCAGCGTCTATATCGTGCCTCCCACGGCAGAGGCTTTGGAACGGTTTGAGGGGATGAGCCCCGATGCCATCCGGCTCATCATCGGCATCGGGCGGGCCGTCGCCTTCGTCATGGGCGCCGGTTTCTCCCTCATGGTCGGCCAGTTCGGGATGCGCATGGCCGTCCAGGGTAACGTGCGTGTGGCAGCCGCGGCCCGTCATTCCTTCGGCGATGCCTTGCGTATTGCCTATCGCGCCGGTACGATCACCGGCATGTTGACCGACGGCTTGGGCCTTTTCGGCGGTACGATCATCTTCCTCTATTTCGGCAAGGCGGCACCGGATGCCCTGTTGGGCTTCGGCTTCGGCGGCACGCTCCTGGCCCTCTTCATGCGCGTCGGCGGTGGTATTTACACCAAGGCTGCCGACGTGGGCGCGGACCTGGTGGGGAAGGTGGAGGCAGGCATCCCCGAAGATGATCCCCGCAACGCCGCCGTTATCGCCGACCTGGTGGGCGACAACGTTGGCGACTGCGCAGGCATGGCCGCGGACATCTTTGAATCGTACGAAGTCACCATCGTCTCCGGCTTGATCCTGGGCCTGGCGCTGGTCAGCATCACCGGCGACCTGAAGTGGATCGTCTTCCCCTTGCTGGTGCGCGGGGTCGGCGTCATCAGCTCCATCATCGGCACCTATCGGGTACAGGGTGGGCCCGGCAAGAGCGGTGATGCCATGAAAGCCATCTTTACCGGCTTCCTGACGTCGGCCGCTATCTCGGTAGCCCTGTTCGGCATCGTCGCCATCTTCTACATGCAGGAGTGGCGGGCCTGGGCCTCTACCACGGTTGGCGTCCTTCTCGCCATCGTGATTGACCGCCTGACAGAGTATTTTACCGGCACCGACAAGCCGCCGGTCAAAGAGATCGCCAAATCCACCCGTACCGGCCCCGCCACCACGATTCTATCGGGCCTCGCCAGCGGTTACGAATCCAGCGTGTGGGCCATCATTGTCATCGCCGCCACCATCTTCTCGTCGGTGCTCATCTACGCCAGCGAACCGCTGGCTACGACCGCTGCCGAGCAGGTGACCTTCATCCTCTATGGCGTGGCAATGACCGGCATCGGGATGCTGACGCTGACCGGCAACAACGTGGCGATGGACTCCTTCGGCCCCATCTCCGATAACGCCAACGGCATCGGCGAGATGGCCGACCTGGAACCGCAGGCGCGGCAGATCATGGCCGACCTGGACGCGGTGGGCAACACGACCAAGGCGATCACCAAGGGCATCGCCATCGGCTCGGCGGTCATCGCTGCCGTCTCGCTCTTCGGCTCCTACATCACCGACGTCAGCAAGATAGACCCGCAAGCCCTGCTCAACGGCATCCGCGTGAGCGAACCCAAGGTCTTCATCGGGATGCTCATCGGTGCAGCCGTCCCCTGGCTCTTCAGTTCCTTCGCCATCAACGCGGTCAGCCGCGCGGCATCCATGATCGTGGAAGAGGTGCGCCGGCAGTTCCGCATCCCCGGCCTGATGGAAGGCAAGGTAAAGCCCGACTATGCCCAGGCGGTGAGCATCAGCACCCAGGCGGCTCAGAAAGAGCTGATGAGCCTGGCGCTCCTGGCCGTCGTCACGCCTGTTATCGTCGGCCTGGTCTTGCAGGTAGAGGCCCTCGGCGGCTTCCTGGCCGGCGCCATCCTCTCCGGGCAGTTGCTCGCGGTCTTCATGGCAAATGCTGGTGGTGCGTGGGATAACGCCAAGAAAACCATTGAGGACGAACCGAAGGATCCTGCGCGCAATCTGGGCAAGGGAAGCGACCGGCACAAGGCCTCGGTGGTGGGCGATACCGTGGGCGACCCGCTGAAGGATACCGCAGGCCCCGCCTTGAACCCCATGATCAAGGTAGTGAACCTGGTCAGTCTCATCATCGCCCCCATCATCGTCCAATACAAGACCCTGAACGCGGTCACGATTGTGATTGTGCTCGTGCTGTTGGCCGTCGTGGTGTGGGCCATTCGCACCAGCAAGCGAGAAGCACCCGCCGTTGGGGGAGCGGCGATAGCAGGAGCGCAGGCCGGAGTCTTGGGCCGGCCGCGCCAGTAAGGCTCAAATACCGGGAGGGGCGACTTGTTCCTCCCGGTATTTTGCCGCATTTTGTGACGGATAGTACCATAGTACTATTGCAAGTCATTATGTATCGTCGTATGCTATTGCTTGTGGCGGAACTGAATCCGGCAGAATTGTGTTGAAATTGCACAAAACAATCCATGAGGAGCGGAGCATCGGTGCTCTGTCTGGATAGCGTTGGCATGTCCTTTATCGCGCATCTCCTAACACCCTCGGGAGGGACAGCCTCGGTGATACCAGAAGATGGCGCCTTCAATCCGCTGACGGTGCTGGTCGTTGCTCCGCCGACAGACCAGACCGGATTGGTTCGCGACGCGCTGGCTCAGACGGGTTACTTTGTTGTCCTCAGAGAGGACTGCCCCACGGCGTGGAAGGAGGTGGAAAGGCGTGCGCCGGACTTAGTGCTGTTAGACCATGACGTGGCCGACTGTGGCGGTTGTGCCGGTTGCGAGTATTGTTTGCGAACGTACGAACAACAGGGAAGCCACCGAGTTCCTGTTCTTGCCTTCCTTTCTTCGGAAAAAGACGCGGAAGAAGAGCGGGGCCTTTCGGCCCTTGCCGATGACATCCTCTTCCACCCCATACACCGCCTGGAACTTCTCAGGCGAGTGCGTTCTCTCTTACGGGCCAGGCGGTTGCAGGCTGAGATAGACCACTATACTCAAGAATTAGAAGAGCAGGCCAGCGCGCTGCGCCAACTGGACCGCATGAAAGACGAATTCATGGCCGTTGTCAGCCACGAACTGCGCACCCCTCTGACCCCCGTAGTTGCCTACACGGAGATGCTCCTAGATAAGCGGTTAGGGCCCCTCGTCCCTCAGCAAGAGGAAGCACTAGAAATAATCCGGACTAAAACGCAACACCTGCACCACCTCATTGAGGACATTCTTGCCTTCGCGACGACAGACCGGGGGCGCAGCGGTCTCTCGGAGCAGATTATCTCGCTGGACGTTGTGCTCAAGGCTGAGATGGATGCCGTGATGCCTCTCTGTGTCCACAAAGGCATCGCATTGGTACGGGCATGGCCGGGCGACCTGCCGCCGATAAAGGGTGACCCCCAACAACTGCGCCGCGTCTTGCGCCACCTTCTGGACAATGCCTGCAAATTCACGCCCGCGGGCGGGCGTGTCACCGTCCGTGCTTACCCGGCATCCTCAGAACCCCCCGCCAACCATCACGGGACACAACCGAGAACCACACCGTACGTCACCGTCGCTGTGGAAGATACCGGCGTCGGGATTCCCCGTGAGAAGCAACGGCACATCTTTGACCCGTTCTACCAGGCAGACTCCAGCCTGACCCGCCGCTATAGCGGTCTTGGCTTGGGCTTGGCCTTGGCGAAGCGCATTCTGTCAGCATACGGGAGTTCGTTGACCGTGGAGAGTGAGGAGGGGAAGGGATCCAGGTTCACGTTCAATCTGCCGGCCTATGCACCCAGGCCGGTGAGAGAAGGGCATCAGCGCGGTATTCTGCGGGTTCGTTGACAGGAAGAAGTCGCCTTGATATAATCAAAGTATGATACGGCAATTGGGGCACAGGTATCACCACCCCCTGTTAGAGAGGCTATTATCGCTCCTGAGCCAGCAGATGGACAACCGTCTGCTGGCTATTGCGCTTTTTAGAGAGGGCCGGTAGCCCTCTTTCTATTTACAGTCGGGAGGTGTTAGGCCGGTGACCCTCGCGTATTGTGACCATCCGATGCACCAGGAACATGCGGAGTGGGGGCATCCTGAGAATCCGCAGCGGCTGGATGCGGTGATGCGCGTACTGGAAGAACAAGGGACGTTGGCGCGCCTGAAAGAGGTCGCGGCCACTCCGGCGAGCCGTGAGCAGTTAGAGCGCGTCCACACCCCGGAGTACATTTCCCTCTTGGAACGCGCGGCGCAGCGGGGTGGCGGCCACCTGGATGTGGACACTTATCTCACCGCACGCTCCTACGATGCCGCTTGCCTGGCCGCTGGCGGGCTCTTGAACGTGATGGCTGCGGTCTTGCAAGGCCAGGCAAGCGCCGGCTTCGCGCTGCTGCGTCCCCCTGGGCATCATGCCCTCCCTTATCGGGGCATGGGCTTCTGCCTGTTCAACAACGTGGCGATAGCGGCGCGGGCCGCGCGCGAAGAATTCGGCATACGCCGCGTCCTCATCGTAG
>JADYZS010000260.1 GCA_020853075.1 Anaerolineae bacterium
CCGGCACGATGATGCGCAGGTCGGCAAACTGTGCGGCGATAGCGGGTTCCTTCTTGAAGGAGTCCATGAGGCGTTGGCGGAAATTATCGCCGTAACTCTTCATCTCCTTCCAGGCCAGTTCGTGCGCGATGACCGGCGCAGGGAAATAACGGTTCCCCAATACGTGGCCTCGGTGGTGGTCTGTGTTGATCACGTAGAGGATGCGACCATTGGTGAGCCGCTGCACCTGTTGGGCCCAGCGGAGCGCCTCCTCTGGGATCATCGGCGTATCAATGCAGATACCACCCTCGCGCGTGAGCACCAGGCCCACGTTCGCGCCTTTGTAACCTGTCTCCACGTAAATACCGCGCGCGATCTGTTCCATGCCTCAGACTTCCGCCATCGGATAGAATCCAACGGCCATTCAGAACCCCAACGCCGCCCTCGCCGCGTTCAATGCCGTCTCCACCTGGCTCGCGTCGGGGAGACCGCCCTGCGCCCATTCGGGCCGCCCACCGCCGCGCCCGCCCAACGGCGTCACCGCGGAACGCAAGAGCGTTCCCATATCGGCCCCCGTGCCGGGCGCAGAAACGAAAGTCAATTGTACCCGGCCATCGGCACCCACCCAGGCTAACAAGGCGATACATCGGGTTTGCGCCTGGAGGGCTAAAGAGAGCGACTTGACCGCCTCGGTGGAGCGGTCACGATAGACCGCCTGCACCAGCCGGATGCTGTTCTGTTGGGGAGCCTGGGTCCAGAGGGCTGAAGCCTCGGCCTGGGCGCGCGCCTGCTCCGCCTCGCGCAGCATCTTGCGGAGCGTTAGCGCATCCGCATCCAGCCGTTCTATCGCCGGGATGACGTCGCTTTCTCCTGCGCTGAACCGCTCCATCAGAGCCAGGGTCAGGCGATGCTTGCGCCCATAGTCCGCCAGCGCGCGCCCGCCGCAGAGAAACGTGATGCGCGTCTCCGCCCCGCGCCTCTCCACCTTCACTATCTTGATGAGCCCCACTGCGGCGGTGCTGCCCACGTGCGTACCGCCACACCCCGACCAGTCAAAGCCGGCTACCTGGACAACACGAATGGGCCCGTCTGCTTTGGGTGGGCGGCGCAGCGGCAGGCGACCTATCTCGTCGTCGGAGACGAAGCGAGCGATGACGGATCGGTTCTCGGCGATGACCGCGTTCGCCAGAGCCTCGGCAGCGTCCACCTGCGCGGTTGTGAGCCCCGTGCGATTCAGGTCAATCGTCGTGTAGTCGGTTCCCAGGTGGAAGGCGACGGTCTCGGCAGAGGCGGCTTGAATGAACGCAGCGGAGAGGATGTGTTGGCCGGTGTGCTGCTGCATGTGGTCAAAGCGGCGCGGCCAGTCTATCTCGCCCGTCAGTTCCATCCCCGGCACCAGAGATTGCGACGCGTCGGCCAAGAAGTGCAGGACCTCACCACGCCCATCTTCCTGCGCCTCAAGGACAGGGATGCCAGCCAACTTGCCGGTATCAGGAGGTTGCCCACCGCCGCCAGGGTAGAAAGCGGTGCGATCCAGGGTTACAAATGGGTGACCATCGGCCTCGCCCCGTTCCACAACGCGGGCAGAAAAAGCGCGTAGATAGGAATCCTGATAATAAAGACGATCTGCCATGTTTTCTGTTTGTATTGTAATGCTCGCGGCACTTTTGCGCAAGTTCTCGCAAACGGAGTGCTTTCGTATCTTTGTCCCTTACAATTCGTTGTAATGGGAAGAAAGTTACCTTGCAAACGACCTTCGCTTGGCTTATAATCTCTCTTAGGGAGAGCGGATGGACACCATAGGAGTATTCAGCACCTACCAGTTCAGTGACACCGAGTTGCAGAGGTTACAGGCTATCTCGCCTCGGCTTCACATCCGGCAGCAAGCCGCTCGCGATGAGAGGGATCTGCCCCACGATCTGGCCTCTATTGAGGTCATGTATCTGCGGGGTGCTCCACCAACAGATCTGACACGGTTTCCACACCTGCAATGGTTGCACATTCCGTGGGCGGGGATTGAGTTCCTGTTGGATCATCCGGTGCGCCACAGCCCGGTGGTTGTCACGAACGCGAGCGGCGTTCATGCCACGCCCATTGCCGAGCACGTCTTTGCTCTTCTGTTGGCGCTGATGCGCCACGTCCCGAAGATGCTGGCGCATCAGGCCCAGACCGGGTGGCCGAAGGGGACGTGGAACGCGTTCCGCTCGTTGGAATTGCGGGGCATGACTCTAGGCATCATCGGCTACGGCAGCATCGGCCGGGAGGTCGGGAGGCTGGGCGCAGCCTTCGGCATGACCATCCTGGCCTGTAACCGCTCCGGCCTGCGCACGCCGGATACGGGCTGGCGCGAGGATGGTGTCGGCGACCCGGATGGCTCTATCCCGACGGCGTGGTATTCTCCGGCACGTTTGTTGGAGATGTTGCCACAGTGCGATGCCGTCGTCCTGGCCGCGCCGTTGACCACGGCGAGCCGGGGGCTCATGGGCCGCGAGGCGTTGGCCGCGATGAAGCCGTCTGCTTACTTCATCAACATCGCTCGCGGCGCGCACGTAGATCAGGACGCACTGGTGGAGGCGTTGCAGGCGGGGCGTATCGCCGGCGCAGGGCTTGACGTGGTCACGCCGGAGCCGCTGCCGCCCGATCATCCGCTCTGGCGCATGGAAAACGTGATTCTCTCACCCCACGTTTCCGCCTCTACGCCGGAGTGGCCCCGGCGAGTCTATGACGTCTTCGCGGAGAACTTGCGTCGCTACGTGACCGGCGAACCGTTATTGAACCGGGTGGACTGGGAACGAGGGTACTAAGATGTGCACCTCATCACGAGAACGGGGCCGTTTGCTTAGGTTGGCACTTGTGCTTTTTTCGGCATGGGCGCTTCTTCTGGCTGCGCCAGCGCGGGCACAGAGCGCGGACGACGGGAACGTTGCTCTGGCCTGCTCGCCCGATCAGTACGAACCTGACAACACGCCGGGCCAGGCGGTGCCGGTTATCCCCAACAACGCGCCTACCAGCCACACCTTCAATCCGCCGGGCGACACGGACTACGTGCGCTTCCAGGCAGTCGCTGGCGCGACCTACGTTTTCAGCACCAGCGGCCTTTCCAGCGGTGCGGATACCGTTTTGACGCTGTGGGATCAAGACGGGGCGACGCGGCTGCTGCACAATGACGACGACCCGATACCGGGCCGCGGCCTGGCCTCGCGCATTGAGTGGATCGCACCGGCCAGCGGAACCTATTTCATCTCGGTGCACGAGTTCGCCGGGAACAACGACTGCCGCGGCTACCAACTGAGCCTGCGCATGGCCCTGCCCGAACGCACCTACGTGCCGGATACCCTAAAGAATGCCCCCGCGCCGACGGCCACGCCTGACGGCTCAGTCTGTGTGCCGGCCCGTGTTACGAGCGTGGCAGTAGAGACTCACCCCAAAGCCGTGGCAGTGGGACCGGGCCGTGCCTACGTTGGCCTGTACAACAGCGCGTCGCTGGCGGTGGTGGATACGACCAGCAACACACTCCTGCGCACCGTAGCCGGTGCCGGTACGGGAGCCAACGGCATCGCGCTCTCCGGTGATTACGTCTATCTCGCTCACCGAGATTCGGCCAGCGTCTCCGTCTTCCGAGCCGCCGATCCCAACAGTCGCCAACTGACTCTGACCGTCGGTATTCTTCCCTTTGGCCTCGCCGCGCTCCCTGACCGCGTCTTTGTGGCGAACTTCGGTGGCGATTCGGTGACGGTGATAGATAGCGCCACTAACACGATCCTGCGCACCGTGCCGGTCGGTGCGCAACCCGCCCTCGCCGCCGCGGGCGGAGCGCGTGGCTGGATCACCGCGTTGAGCGGTGGCGGCGTGCAGGTCATTGACCGTGATGGCAGATTGGTGCGCACCGTGACCACAGGCGGCCAGCCTTTCGGCATCGGCTACAACTCGCTCCGCGGTCGTCTATATGTGAGCCATTGGAGCGACAACACGCTATGGGCCATTGACGCGGCCAGCGGCCTCCGCCTGAATTTCGTCACGCTCCCCGACAAGCCCTTCGCCGTGGCGGTGAACCCCACCACGGGGCACGTCTTCGTTATCCTGGCAAAGCAGAACCGGATGCTGGTGCTGCGCGAGGACACGCTGTCTCAGATCGCCGATCTTCCTCTGGAGAATCAGGGCGGCGACGACGGCGGCCAGAGTGTCGTGGTCTATGAGAACCGTGTCTATGTAGCCGACTACGCTGCGGGAAACCTCACCATCTTCCAGGACGCGGGCTGTACCCCCTGAGAAGGCTGAGACCGAGAACCGAAACAACATTCTTTACCCAGGGAATCGACTATGAGCCTCCTCGGCATAGACATCGGCACAACTGGCTGCAAGGCTATCGTCTTTGATGAGGATGGACACACCCTTGCCTCGGCTTATAGAGAATATCCCCTGCTGACGCCGCAGCCCGGCTGGCTGGAACTGGACAGCGCACGGGTCTGGCGCGACACCGAGGACGCCATCCGCGAGGCGGTAGCAAAAGCAGGAGCGGCGGACCCTGTGCGCGCCCTCTCTATCTCTTGCCAGGGCGAGGGAGCCACGCCCGTCGCGGCTGATGGTTCCCTCCTTGATCATTGCATGGTTGCCTTTGATAACCGTACCATCCCCCAGGCTGCGGCGGTGGGCGAGAAGATCGGGCGCGACCGCTTCTTCCAGATCACAGGCAACCCCCTTCACCCCATGGGCACGGTGATGAAGATCGCCTGGTGGCGAGAAAACCGTCCTGCTATCTACGACCGAGCCTGGAAGTTCCTCTGTTGGGAAGACTTCGCGCTGTGGAAGTTGGGCGCAGAACCAGCGATGGATTTCAGCATCGCCTCGCGCACGATGGCGTACGATGTGCGCCAACGGTGTTGGTCGCGCGCGATCCTGGAGGCGGCGGGCGCGGATGAATCGCTGCTTGCCGCGGTCGCGCCCTCCGGCACAGCCGTCGGCACGATTTCAGACACCGCGGCGGCCACGTTGGGGCTGCCGCGCGGTGTCGTGTTGGTCACTGGCGGCCACGACCAGCCGTGCGGGGCTCTCGGCGCAGCCATTGTGCGCTCCGGGCGCGCCAACTATGCCATCGGCACGGTGGAGTGCATCACGCTGGCGCTGGCTGAGTTCCGGCCCGGGTTGGGCGCACAGGGGTTCCCCTGCGAACCCCACGTTGCGCCCGATCTCTGGGTAACGCTGGCCTTCAGCGTCAGCGGCGGCAGCGTTCTTCGCTGGTTCCGCGACCAGTTCGGCCAGCGCGAGGTAGAAGAGGCTGCTGCGCAAGGGGTGGACGCCTACGACCTCCTCCTGGCCGGTCTGCCCCAGGAACCTACCGACCTCTACCTCCTCCCTCACTTCGCGGGGACAGGCACGCCCTGGCTTGACTCCGAAGCGACGGGAGCCATCGCCGGGCTGACCCTCGCCACCACGCGGCAGCAGGTCATCAAGGCGGTGCTGGAAGGCGTGACCTACGAGATGGCGATGAACCTGAACCTGGTGAGGCAGGGAGGGGCGTCCATCAAGGAGTTGCGGGCTATCGGTGGGGGAGCGAAGAGTCCGGTCTGGTTGCAACTGAAAGCCGATATTTTGGGGCTACCGATCACGGTGCTGGATGTGTCCGAGGCACCGGCTCGCGGCGCGGCGATATTAGCGGGCGTAGGGGCGGGTGTCTATTCCTCTGCCGTGGAGACCGCCGAAGCCCAGGTGCAGTTGGGTCGCACCTTCTACCCCAACCCTGCGCGCGCAGAGGAGTACGCATCGCGGTTGGCGCGCTACGTGCGCCTGTATCCCGCGTTGCGCGCGTGGCGAGGGTGAAGCCGGCCCTCCGAGCGAAGAGTTACCGGACGAAATCCGACGGCCGCGACTGCCATCAAGCAAAGAGGTCCAGGCTCTGGCCGCTCCCGACCGGCGGCGTCGCCTGCTGGATCATCTCTACGAAGGCTTCGGCCTGCTGCTTCTGCTGCTCCTGAATTTGCTTCAAGACCGCCAGCGCGATCTGCATCTGCACGTCTTGCGCTTTCATGCCGGTTGCCAGGCTGGCGAGGGCGGTTGACGGCGAGATGGCGGATATGCTCATAGAGACACGTCTTCTTTCGTAGCCCCTTGCCCTACCATACCCCTTCACAAAGACGAAGTCAATCCCCCAAACATCCCATGAACAGACATAACGATACAAAAAAGGGGGGCACGGCGTGATGCCGTTCCCCCCGAACGAAGGCCCCCCACATCTGTTTCAGATACGGCTACAACTTCAGATGATCCCCGCCAGTTCCTGCAAGCGATGCCAGTTGGCGAGGCGATCCGCCTGCGCTGCATGGAGCGCATCTTTAGGATTGCCGTCCGCCTCAAAGTTCTTGGCGAAGCGTCCCTCGCTGCGGGCGAAGGCGAGGAAGTCAACGACCTCACCCGTCTTGGGGTTCTTGTACCAGTCTTCCTTGACCGCCGGATTGCCTTGCAGGCTGAGCCGCTCTTTGATGGTCGCACCCTTGCGCGGGTCGTAGATAAAGAGCGGGAAGGCACGGGAATCCACAGCCAACTTGGCCTGGTGGTACGACATGTTATCGCCGACGCCGTGCTCCGGCTGGCACGTGGTATAGACGTTGATCACGGCGGGGCCGGGGAAGGAGTTGGCCTCCATGATGGCCCGGTAGAAGTGGTTGACGTGGGCCGCGGTCGTCTGCGCTACGAAGACGTTGGGGTGCATCATGGAGATGAGCCCCAGTTCCTTGCGCCGTTCTGTCTTGCCATGAATCTCTTTGCCGATGGCCGACATCTTGGTCTCCTGGCCGGTGAAGGAGGCAGTGGACGCCTGACCGCCGGTATTGGAATAGACCTGGGTATCCAACACGAGCACCTTGATGTCCGCGCCGGAGGCGAGCATCCGGCTCAATGCCTGGAAGCCGATGTCCAGCATCGCGCCGTCGCCGCCGATCACCCACAGTCGTTTGTTCTGCCAACCCAGTTGGTCCCAGCGCGCCCGCACACCCATCGCGGTGGTTGGGCTATTCTCAAAGAGAGAGTTCGTCCAGGGAACTAGATAGGGATTATAAGGGTAGGTAGAGGTATAGACGGTGTTGCAGCCGGTGCTGGCGACGATGCCGACGTTCTCCGGGCCATAGACAAAGCCTGTGGCCGCCAGCATCATGCGCAGCACGGTAGCCTCACCGCAGCCCGCGCACGACCCCGCGCCGCCGACGTAGAGCATGGAACGCTCGGCCAGCATCATGTCGGCCAGGACGCGCTCCTGGATGAAGCGGGGAGGTGTCTCTGGCAGGCGGCGGAAGAAGTTGATAGACTGGCGGTAGTTAGGAACGGTGTCGTCCTCTTTCTGGATCATGCGCAGGGCCTGGTGCTCGCCGCAGGCCACCACGCACTCGGCGCAGCCTTTGCACTTGGTCGGGTCAATGAAGATGCCGAACAGTCCGCCGGCCTGGCCCTTCTTCTCGTATTGGGCATGATATTTGGTGGTCTTGGCCCAATTCTGGCGCATAGCCTCGCGTTCAGCCGGGCTTTCCACCTGGGCAAGTTCCTTTTCCAGAGCCTCCACGTCCACCACTTTGGCGAGGATCGCCGTGTCGGGGCACTGGGTCACGCAATCCATGCAGCCGACGCAATTCTCAGTGATGAATTCGGGGATCTCCGGCGCGATGTAACTGAAATCACGCAACGCGCCCGTGCCTGCGGGGACCAGGCTGCGGGATAGGTCCACGTCCGCCGGAAGCCCTATCTCCGCCGACCCTTCGTTGTAGGCCCCTACGACGTTCTCAAAGAAGTTCTCAATGTGGATGAACTCCTCGCCGTAGGGTTCTTTTTCTTCGCCATTCCACCCCAAAGATACCTTCGTTACGTCCAGTTTATCCGATAAAACTCCCATTTATGTCCATGCCTTTCTATCGCAAACAACTGCTGCAAATCATCGCTAGGGGCAGCCCTGTGTGGCTGCCCTGATTTCGGATCCTCAATTGGGCGACCTCCGCGGAGCGCACGCGGCACGCAGGGTCGCCCCTACTTCTCTACGCCTCCACCCTCTCCGCGTAGATGATAGACTCTGGCACTTCCATCACTTCTTCAAAGCCGCGCCGCACGCAGGTCAGGTTATCTTGGATGACCTGCTCACCGCGCTTGCCGAAGTATTTGCGCAGCGATTTCTCCACACCTTTTATCAGTTGCTCCTGGCCTAAGCCCGCGCGCCCGGCGAAGGGCGTCACTTTGAGGAAGATGCCGAGGAGCACGATACCCTGCATACGCATGATGAGGTCGGCCTGCGTCGCCACATCGCGCGCGATCTGCATGGCATCCAGATAGAGCACGCGCACCTGCTTGTCGCGGATGATGCGCCGCGCGTACTCCGGGATGCCCGCCCACACCGCGGCGGGGTCCTTCTTCGGACTCTGGATGAAGACCATGCCCTGCCGCTGGATACCCGCCAGCGGATTGCCGGTGAGGAAGGCGTTCACGTCGTTCAGCGGCACGAACTCAACGTGGTCTAACTCGCAGTGGGTGCGGATGTGATCCTGGGCAATCGTCAGATAGTAGGTCGTCGGCAAGCCCTTCTTCTCCGAGCCATACTTGGGGTATGCTTGCACGTCGTAGCCGAAGAGATCACCGGCAATGGTGGCGATGACCTTGTTGGTCGTCACCGAGCCGAAGCCGCCCACCGAGTGGCCGCGCATAGAGAACGCGCCTTCAGGGCGGATGTCCGGATCCTCGGTCTCAGATAGTGCCAGTTCATGCTTGATGCCGAGGACGAAATAGCGGCGACCATCGCCGTTCTTCAACATATTATCCGCAGCGGCGATGAAGTGACCGGGCCGCACGTCGCGGCTCCCCAAACCCGCGGAGCCGGAATAGACGGTGGGGATACGGGTGATCTCCGGGTAGCCCTCCGTGCCCACCAGCGCATCGGCAAAAGCGGCCTTCAGTTCGGCGGTGAGGGGGTTGGACTGGGCCAATGGGTTATCCATCCGCTCCACCACGGTGACGGCCCGCATAGACGCGAGCGCGGCCACCAGTTGCGGCCCTGGGAAGGGGCGGAACGAGGTCACGTGGAGCGCGCCCACCGGGATGCCCCGCTTCTCTCGCAGGTAATCCACCGTCGCCATCGCGGTCTCTACCATGCCGCCCATACCGACGATAGCATACTCCGCATCTTCCAAACGGTAGGGCTGGATGATGCCGTAGAGACGCCCGGTGGCGCGGTAGAACTCGTCCATCGCGTTCTGCACAGCGGGCATCACCCGGTCGTAGAAGTGGCGTTGGGCGATCTTGCCCTTCATGTAACTGTCCTGATTCTGGACCACCCCGGACATGATGGGGTGATAAGGGTCCATCAGGTTGGTCAGTTTCTCTTTGGGATGGCCGATGTACGCCTTCATGAATTCCAACTCAGGGAGCCGCACGTTTTCTATGGTGTGGGTGGTCAGGAAGCCATCCTGCACGTTGAGGAAGGGCGTCGCGCTATCCTCGGCAGCGCGGCGACAGATAAGGGTCAGGTCGCCCGCAGCCTGGGCGTTCATGCCGAAGAGGATGCCCCAGCCCGTGTCGGCCACGGCCATCACGTCATCATGCCCGGCGTGAACGTTGAGGCTCTGCGAGGTCAAGGCCCGTGCGCCGATGTGGAAGACCATCGGCAGACGCGTGCCGCTGATGGTGTATAGCACTTCCTTCATCAAGACGAGGCCCTGGCCGGATGTGAAGTTGGTCACCCGGCCTCCGGCCACGGCAAACCCCTCGCAGGTGGAGGCGGCACTGTGCTCCGACTCCGGCTCCACGAAGAATAAGGGTTCGCCCCACAGGTTGCGCTTGCCGTTGGCGACTTCGGCCTGGTAACCGCCGCCCATGGTGGTGGATGAGGTGATAGGGTAGGCGCACGCGCCCTGGGTGATGTTCGTCTCTACCCAAACGACCGCACCGGCGCCGTCCGCCGTAGTCGGAATTCCAGGATAGGGAGAGTTCTTCTTGGAACCATGATCGCTCATATCTTTGCTCCTCTCGTCTTCCCCCTTCACGAGCTAAGTCACGATGCAAAATCAGATACAAGAAAACCGCGCAGTCGCGCGGCGTCGTTGCCGTCCATCTTCCCCCGAATTTCTATGAGCATTGTACTAGAAAATCCCCTTCCCGTCAAATGGCCCAACCTTGTCGGGACAAGGTTGGGCC
>JADYZS010000261.1 GCA_020853075.1 Anaerolineae bacterium
GAGGTAGGCCAGAACCGTTCTCCCAGCGCGGCGCGCCAGGTCCCATTCGGCTCCTACCGGCGCGGTGATGTCAACGCCCAGGATCAAGATGAAGAGGTGAGATTGTCGTATCGTCTCCAGCGCCGAGGCCGGTGATTCTCCCTGCGCCGACGTGCGTTTCAGACTCCAACCGAGGGAAAGGGGCATTTGTGCGATGGCCTGGCCGATAGCCTCCCGCTCGCTTTCCAGGTCTGGCCCGGCGCTGACGTAGAGATGTAGGCGATCCGGCATGGTTGTCAAACCCTTTATCGTAGTAATTTGGAGGACATTATAACTGAGAGAGGGTTATGGTACAAACGGACGGACGGCGCACAAGTCTTCGCATAGCCATATACCCCTCTCTACGAGATCGTTGGTTTATTTGTAAGAATGATGTTGGCTATGCGAAGTATCTGGCTCACGCGGGATAACATTTCACTTCGGGCAAGGCAGGCGCAATCAACCCCAAACAACTTGCGCACTCCCGGCACGGCAAACTTGTGGTACAATACGCGCAAGTATCCCAGGTGGACTCTATAACCTATGCCTGACTATACCCTTAGCAATGCCTTTGAGGACTTCCTGAACGACGCGATGACCGGCTCGCGCCTGACGCAGCGCACCTACCGCACAGCCCTGAATGCCCTGGCCGCTTTTCTCCTGCAAGAAGGCGTAGTCGCGGAGACGGCCCCGGTCAGCGAACTGACGATAGACCGCGCCCAGCGGTGGAGCACCTGGCTGCTGAACGAGCACGTGCAACCCAATGGGAAAGTCGGGGTCAGCAAGCGAAGTTTCCATACTTACCTGGCCGCCCTAGCAGGCCTCATACGCTATTTGAATATGAACAACCGGCTAAGTTTTTCAGGCCCCGAACTTGAACACTTTAAAGACCGCTTGCGATACGTCCGGCGGAGCCAGAAGCTGCCGCAACTCCTGCCCCATCCCCCGACGCCGGAACAGATGGACGCGCTCGTCCAGGCGGCGCATACAGCCGAGGCGACACCGGACGACCAGCGGGCGGAACTGCGCCGCCTGCGCAACGTCGCCATTGTGGAGGCGTTGCACACCAGCGGCCTGCGAGTGGGAGAACTGGTGAAGATGCGTCGCAAAGACCTGCGCCCCGAAGACCGGAGCGCCTGGATTGTAGGTAAGGGCGACAAAGAGCGCCAGGTCTTTTTTGATGCAGCGGCCTGGCGTTCAATCCACACATATCTTGAGTATCGTCAGGTTCACGACGGCGCGACCGGGCGCGCGCTGGGCGATCTCCCCGTCTTCGCCCGCCACGACCGCAAGGCCGGTAAGCGCATCCTGCCGATGAGCACCGAAGCAGTGGAAGAAGTGCTGAAGGAACTGGCCGGAGCCGCAGGGTTGGCGGCAGCGGGGATCACGCCCCACGCGCTGCGCCATTATTTCGCCACCCGCATCTACCAGGCGACCCACGATCTGGCGGTGACCCAGGATGCGTTGGGCCATAGCACCCCGGCGACAACGCGTGTCTATGCGAAGTTGGATGACCGGGCCGTGCGCGACGCCCACGAGGAAGCCTTCGGGAAGCGATAGGCCGTTCAGGAGACAGTCAGGGGCATTTCATTAAAGCCCGCGAAGCGGGCTTAACAAATGCGCAGCCGTCGGATTTTATCCGATGGCGGGTCCAACTACGATTCTGGACTTACGGACGGCGCGCGACCGCTATGATTTCCCCCGTTCCGTCGTATGGATTCTTCGCGTAATCTCGAAAGATGTCAATCACTTCAAATCCAACGCGCCCCAATAACAGTTGTAGTTCATAACGAAAGGCGTAGCGCGTATCCATCGGCACCGTGCGTTCCCGCACGAGGACCCCGGTCGTATCATACTCCTCAAACCGGAGCTCGCAGTGCTGAATCTGGTTGACGATGTCATTGTTGACAAAGCGATCTTTACGGATTACGTGATGACCATTCGGCAGATTGAACTCCCGCCGCACCACAAACGGCCCGTTGGGTGCTTGTGCTAATATCCCAAAGTGAGGCGCATATACATCTACGATGAAATATCCTCCGGGCCGAAGATGGTCATGTACGCGCTGCAAACAGGAGAGTTGATCTCTCTGAGTAAACAGGTGCATAAAAGATCGCACGGGAATGTAAGCCAAAGCGAAGTCTTGGTGGGAAAGAGCAAAGTCCGCCATGTTGGCGAGCGTTAGATGTACACGATCGGCCAGGTGCCTCTCCTCCACTTTGCGGCGGCAGACGGCCAACATACTCTCCGACAAATCCACACCATAGACCTTGAAACCTGCTTCAGCCAGAGGAATAACCAACCGTCCGGTGCCACAAGCCAGCTCTAAAATGGGCGATCCGCATTGGCGTGCGAAACCGAGGTAGAACCCTACATCGACCTGGCTATTGTGGTCAGAATCGTAATACTCTGCGTAGTCCACATATTCAGGCATATACACACCTTCCCGCCCTACGCCACTCCGCCTGAAGCCTCCGCAGCCGCGATAATCCTATAAGCCAGCACACCCGCACCGAAGCCGTTATCTATGTTGACGACGGCCACGCCGGGCGCGCAGGAGTTGAGCATCGCCAGCAGCGCGGCCAGGCCCCCGAAACTGGCCCCGTAGCCGACGCTGGTGGGGACGGCGATGACCGGGCGGCTGACCAGCCCGCCGACGACGCTGGGCAGCGCGCCTTCCATACCGGCGACGACGACCAGGACTGTGGCGCTGGTGAGCACCTCGTGCGCGGCGAGGAGGCGATGGATGCCCGACACCCCCACGTCCGTCAGCCGCTCTATCCTAGCCCCCAGGAACGAGAGGGTCGCCGCCGCTTCCTCTGTTACGGGTAAATCGGAAGTGCCGGCAGAGACCAGGAGTACGCAATGGGCGGTGTCCGGCTGGTGCAGCGGCCCGCCCACGGTGATGACCCGGCCCACGGGGTGATAGATAGCCTCAGGGAGTCTCTCTCGCACCGCGGCGAAGTGCTCCGCTGTAGCCCGCGTCGCCATGGCCGCGCCGGCGCGCGCGGCCACCGCCTCCATGATGCGCGCGACCTGCTCCGGCGTCTTGCCTGCCGCAAAGACGACCTCCGGCAGACCCTGCCGCTGAAAGCGCGCGTGGTCCACCCGCGCGAAACCGATGTCCTCTGCCTGCCAACCATCCAGCTGGCGCAAAGCGGCTTCAATGGATAAATCCCCCGCCCGAACAGACTCCAGCAATCCGCGCAGATGTTCAACCCTGGCAGGCATTATCTCATTCTCACTCACGAGGCCGCGACGATCTGATAGGCGCACGGCGTAGGGATGTGCACGACAGGGATGCTCGGAAAGAGGCGGGCGATGTAGTGGGCCAGTTCTTCAATGCCCCACAGTTCGCTCACCGCGTGCTCGCATACGAGGACGCTCATGCCCAGGTCCAGCGCCCAGCGAATCTCCCGCCAATAGGTCACCTCGGTGGCGATGCAGGCATCCGCACCGAGGGCGCGGAAGAGACGAAAGGCCTGGATGCCACCGGTCGCGCCGATCCCCAACCCCAAGCGTCGCACCGGCTGTCCGGCATGGCCGATCATCTGCACGCCCGGCTGGCCCAGGGGCGCGAGTTTCGACGCCACCTCCCCGGCCAACGTGCCCAGCGTCGTCTCACCGATGTCCACCACGCGAAACCAATGATGCTCATCTTCCACGAAAGGGCGTCCCTCGTACCCCAGGCCCCGAACCCACGAGTCGCGGATGCCGAATTGGGGCATCCGGTCCCAGACGTCGTGGCAGCGATAGACAACGAGGCCGCTTTCTTCCAGAAGTTTGCGCTTCTCCTGATAGTTGGCATCCCCGCCCACGTCGGGGTCGTCCTCGCGGTGGGCATAAAAGGTCGGCTCGTGGGTCACGAAGAGGTTGCACTCGCGCCGGATAGCCTCGCGCAGCGCGGCCAGGGACGACATCCACGAGACGGCAATCCCCCGCACCTCCGTTTGCGGGTCGCCCGCCTTGAAGGTGTCCACTGTCTGGCCCCAATCAACCCACGTCCCCACCTGCCGCATGTGCGCGGCCAAGTCTATGGCTCGCATGAAGGCCACCTCCCGCCGCGATACGCCAGCCCCACCTTCCGCAAGATAGCGACGGCATCCGCCACCTCTCTCTCGCCCCAGTTCTCGTGGAATCGCAGATTGAACTGGCTATCCATGGACGCCTGCGCGTTGGGGCAGGGGAACTGGCGGTCAGGGTCGCCGTCGTAGTCGGGGCTCGTCCAGGGATAGCCGCTCTCGCCAAAGACGCGCCGGTTGACAAACCAATCCATCAAATGGGGGAGCGCGCCCCGATAGTGGAGGTCAACGGGGAGGCCTTCGGCTCCCAACGCCTGGCAGAAGGTCTCTTTGTCGCAGGTGGCCTTGTCCGCGTGAAACTCCACCCGCAGGAACCAATAACTCGGCTCCGCGCCGGGGATGGGCGGTGGGATAGAGAGAACTTCCAGACCTTGTATCCCCTCGTTGAGTCTCTCTACGATGGCGCGGCGGCGCTTGACCTGCTCCGGGAGTTTGCGCAATTGCACCCGCCCCATGGCCGCGGCCATGTCGGTCAGGTTGAGGTTCAACGAAGCCACCACGTTGGTTGTTCCGGCAGGGAGAAAGAAAGGTTTCCCCCGATCCGACGACCGCCGGATCGCCTGATAGATGGCCTCATGACGGGTATAGACGACACCGCCCTGCCCGCCGGTACAGTGGTGCTTGCCGAACAGGGTGGAGAAGAAGGCGACGTCGCCGAAGGAACCGACCGGCTTGCCGTAGAGTGTCGCCCCGTGAGCCTGGGCGCAATCTTCCACCACGGGGATGCCGCGCTTCCGCGCCACCGCCATGATCCCTTCCATATCCGCCGGCTCACCGGCGATGTGCGCGACGGCGATGGCGCTGGTCAGGGGTGAGATAAGGGCCTCTACCTGCTCGGGGCCGGTGTTGTAGCCGCCCGGCACCGTATCGGCGACGATGGGCACCAGGTTCAACAGGGGTATGGGCATCATCCCGCCGGGGTCCGTCACCGCGCCAACGATGACCTCGGTGAAGGGCCGCAAGGCCAACGCCTTCAAGGCGACATAGAGTCCCACGGAACCGGAGTTGACGCCGTCGGCATAGCCGCCGCCCATGGACTGGGCGAACTCCTCGCAGTAGGCGGTCTCTTCCGGCCCGTTGTAGCCCATGTAGCCTGGGGGGATGTCGCCGGTGATGACGCGGTCCAGGAAAGCATCTACCGCGGCCTTTTCCTCTAAGCCGATGTGTCCCCGGTGCGGCCAGGGGTCGGTGCGGACTTTCGGGCCGCCGTGCAGAGCCAGTTGGGAGAGATTGTTTGGTAGGAGTGTCATGTGCGTAGGTTTCTAGTTTGGTATTGACGTTCCCCCCTCACCTCCGTCCCCTCTCCCCTTTGGGGAGAGGGTAGGCCGCGAAGCGTCCCGTCGCTTGCCTGTCGTCTTGCGCCGCCAGCCGTTCGCCTCGCTTGCACCTAGTCGGCGCAAGCCGACAGGCTGGCCGTGAC
>JADYZS010000262.1 GCA_020853075.1 Anaerolineae bacterium
AGGAGTTGCTCTCTTATCGCCTCCCGCCGCCACCCTGGGTCCCACCCAAGCGTCGAGGGCGACCACCGAAGGTACTCGCCCTGGCAAGGGCCGCTTGCACTTGACCACGATTAACTGCAGAGGTACCCTATGGATAGTCTACTACATCTTTTCTGCCATGTGGATGATTTCTGCCAGGTCTTTCTCCCCGTTTGGGAGAAGCAACTCTTAGCCAGTAGAGCCATCCAGCGGCAACGTCAGCGATCCCTAGCCATGAGCGAGATCATGACCATTCTGATCCACTTCCACTCCACAAGGGACGGAGTACCTGCAGTCCCACTACCGGGACTTCAAGGCCTACTACTGTGAACACGTCGCCAAGCACTTACGCCGCGAATTCCCAGGCCTGGTCAGTTACCAGCGTTTCGTGGAATACATCCCCTCTGCTCTCATCCCCCTGGCGGCCTACCTGCAGCAGGGCTGCTTTGGCCCTTGTACGGGCATCTCCTTCCTAGACTCTACCCCCTTGGCCGTCTGTCACAATGCCCGCATCTCGCAGCACAAGGTCTTTGCGGGTCTGGCAAAGCGGGGCAAGACCTCCACTGGCTGGTTCTTAGGCTTCAAACTCCATCTGGTGTTTAACGATCGCGGTGAACTCCTCAACGTGTTCTTCACGCCAGGGAATGTGGATGACCGCAAGCCGGTGCCCAAACTGGTGAAGAAGTTGTTCGGTAAGATCTTTGCCGACAAGGGCTATCTTTCCCAGCCCCTCTTTGAGCATCTGCTGCAGACCTTCAACCTCCGCCTCATCACCAAACTGAGATCTAACACAGTGTGCAGATCTGTGCCTGCATGAAGAATCGGTTGCTGCCCCTGGCGGACAGGCTGCTCCTACGCAAGCGGGCCATCGTGGAGACGATTATCGATCAGCTCAAGAATATCTCGCAGATCGAACACTCCCGCCACCGCAGCGTGTTCAACTACCTGGTAAATCTGCTCTGTGGCCTGATTGCCTACAGCCACAGGCCCATGAAACCATCTCTCGGTTCAGAGTATTTGACCCTTGTGGCTGCTTAACCCGAACTCACGTTAAATTAGAACGTTTGATCTATTGACATTACACCAAACTTGTGCTATATCTGAAGTTGCGTAATGGTTTTCGCAAGTCGCGTTTTGGCGGACTGTCAAGCAAAACATAGCCGGCAGCCTGGGCCAACCCCAACACCTGGACGAACAGTTCTTTGCTCTCGGCCCCCAATGTCTTGCGGAAATTCGCCAGTGTATCGTGATCCGGATGTAACCCCTCACTACCAATCGGAAGGGCAACGACTCGCAGGTACCTCGTACGGTATGGGTGGCCCTTTCGACCTTGCTTGCGGGAATTGAATGTGCCAGTGGCATACCCGTAAAACAACAAGGCCCGCAATATCTCCGGCGCATAATCCTAGTGCGCAAACTACCCAAGCGCGGTAACTTCACCTCCATCGCTGACTTGAAGGCCAAGGCGCGGGCCTTTGTCACCTACTTCAACCGAACCATGACCAAGCCCTTTAAGTGGACATGGAAGGCTTGTCATTCATGAGACACGGTCGCGTCATGGAGGCATCATGAAGATTTCGCAGATGCGTAGCACTATCGTGACTGTTCCGTTCACCCGGCCCGAGGTCTGGGCCCGAGGCGCCCGTCCCTGCGTGACAAACGTCATTGTGGAGTTGGAGACAGACGATGGTCTCGTGGGCCTGGGCGAGTGCGGCGTGAGTGCATCCGCCACGGTACAGTCGCTCTCTCGCTACGTCATAGGCGCCGATCCCTTCGACCTGCTTGAGCGGTTGAAGCAAAGGCTACGCTGGTCA
The DNA here is from genome assembly GCA_020853075.1 of Anaerolineae bacterium. Lineage (GTDB taxonomy): Bacteria > Chloroflexota > Anaerolineae > JADYZS01 > JADYZS01 > JADYZS01. The sequence continues at coordinate 1,833 of JADYZS010000262.1, forward strand.
CGCGTCCCGATGGCGTTCTGCGCTGTAGAGATGGCGGTTCTTGATCTCCAAGGCAAAGCATTGGGCCTGCCGCTCTACAGATTGCTTGGCGGGGCAGTCCGTCGCAAGGTACCTTTCATGTACTACCTGCTGCGAGACAAGCCGGAGGTTATGGCCCGGGAAGCAGCGGCAGCGGTCAAGGCGGGTTTTAGCACAATCTACATCAAGGTTGGGATTGAGATAGATGAAGATATTGAAGTGATTCAGGCGGTTCGCGAAGCGATAGGTCCGCGGCCAAAGTTCCGCATTGACCCTAACGAAAGCTGGACAGTGGGTACGGCGGTGCGACTCCTCCGTCGCCTCCAGGACTACGATCTTGAACTGGTAGAAGACCCTGTGTCGCGCGAGGATCTGGCAGGGTGGCGCAGGCTACGTGCCTGCACATCGGTCCCCATCGCCGCGCAAGAGAACGCCCATACACTGACGGACATGTTCAGGGTTATCAAGGAAGACGCGGCTGACATTATCCTGGTGGATCCATTCCGCAATGGCGGTTTGTCGGCGATGAAACACGCTGCCGCTATGGTTGAAGCCGCTGGCCTGCCAGTGTACGTGCACAGTGAAGCAGCCCTTGGCATTGCAACTGCGGCCCTAACCCACACCTTGGCGACCATCCCGAACAACCTCTTGGCTAACCAAACTTACTACCAGTTCTTGGGTGGCGATGTGGTAAAGGAGAGAATGGACTCCTTTGAGAACGGGTGTCTCACGCCGTCTGAACGGCCCGGTCTGGGAGTAACGCTGGACATGGAAAGAGTATCCCGCTTCCATGAGGTCTATGTGCGGGGAGAGGTCGTGGACGGTGCCTACCGAAGAGAGGACATGCGGCAGGAGGCGTCTGAGGATGAGGCCTATTACCCCAGATTCTAGGATTGTCAAGCACGATGAAATTGATCTTCAACGGTTGGGAAAACGATTTCTCAAACACAGCGAGGTTGACGAGTGAAACGAGTCCTTATCAAAGAGGTAGCCGAACTGGCCGACACATCACCCGCAACCGTCTCCAAGGTGCTCAATGACGTGCTAGACTCACGTATCCCGCCGGAGACGGCGGAACGCGTGCGCTGGGCAGCCCACGAGTTGCGGTATGTCCCTCTATCCTCCGCCCAATCCCTCCGTCGCCAGCGCACGCAGACCATTAGCGTTATTACCCACGACTCCGGTGTGCTGGATCGGTTCACGACCGAGCTCGTCGCAGGCATTGAAGCGTCCGCGCGCACCTACGGCCTCACGACTGTGCTGGCTACCCACGCAGAAAACAGCGACCTGGAGGCAAAGCACCTCTTCATGGGCTTGCGCGGCCAGGTGGACGGTCTCATCATCGCACCTGCCCGTGCGAACCGTAACCAGCAGTTGTACGACGAATTGAAGGAGCGCGAGATCCCCTTCGTCTTCGTGGACCGCTACCTTCCCGGCTACGAGGTGGATTACGTTGGCTTACGCAACGAGGAAGCCGCCTATCGCTTGACCCGCACACTGATCGTGCAGGGCGCACGCATCATCGGCAACATCACCCCCGAAGAGGGCGAAAACGTTGCTCTCACCGAGCGACTGGCAGGCTTTCGCCGGGCCCTGTCCGAGGCAGGGCTCCTCCGAGACGAAGACCTCTATGTGCCCATGAGTCACGAGGGGGCGGCGCAGGCTCTGCAACGCCTCCTGGCCCGCCGCCCTCGTATTGATGGCCTCTTTTGGATAAGCTACAGTGGTGTACAACCTTACCTGAGCATCTTGGCGATGCACGACCTGCACGTACCCGACGATATTCGCTTTGCCGGCTTCGACCCGGTGATCCTGACGCTCTCGCGCCTGGAAGACTACCAGGCCTTGCGGGTCATCAGCGGGCCCTGGGCGACGGCTATCCAACCCGGCTACGAGATGGGCGCACGGGCGGTAGAGATTCTGGCCCAACATCTGGCCGGGGCAGGTCCCAGTACACCCCAGCACATCCAATTGGAGCCTCACTATGAGTGGCTTGCCGACGAGGTGGGGGACCATACCCTATCCCCTGACCGCTAGAATCGGTCGTCAGCCGTCGGGCTCCCCATGGCGAAGGTGAGGAGGACGGCTCTTAGCCTGACACCTGAGAATCAAGGAGGTGATGACAACAAAGGAGGCGAGATGACAGGCATTGGTGTTCTCTCACGCCGTTTGCCCTGTTATCCGGAGAGTCGGGATGGCCGAGACGCGGTCCTCCATGAGCCAGGAGCGATCTAAGACCGCACGAGGCTCGGTGAGCTTCCCTGAGCCCCATCAGGGGGTGACGCCTGGCCGGAAGGAGGTCAGGCGAAGGTTGCAGATCCATTTGTTGTTCGTTTCTTCTAGCCCGGAGCGATCCTGGCCCAGTGCATCTGCCAAATAGGAGGCAGGAGATGAACGTGAACAAGCATTTCTCTCGGCGAGACTTTCTGCACATGGCGGGCGTCGGAGGTGCGGGGGTGATCCTCGCCGCTTGCGCCACCCCCACCCCGCAGGTCATTGAGAAGATCGTCGAGAAGCCCGTGGAGAAGATCGTCAAGGAGACGGTGGTCACCGAGAAGCAGGTAGAAAAGATCGTCCAGCAGACCGTCGTCGTTGAGAAAGAGAAGCAGGTGGAGAAGGTCATCACCGCCACGCCCGCCAAGGGCGCGAAGACCACTCTGCGTTGGTGGTCGTACTTCAGCCCCCAGGACCGGGGCCAGCTCTTCCCGACCATAGCCTACGAGTACGAGCAAGCACACCCCGAGATCGCCTTTGAGCAATCCCACGGCTCCGCAGGTTACAACGAGAGTCTGACCACCGCCATCGCCACTGGCGACCCGCCCGAACTCTTCATGATGGAGCACTTCAACTGGCTGCTGTTTGCGGGGGAGAACTCCGCCCTCGACCTGGGCGACTGGTACTCCCAGAGCGGTACGAAGGAGAAAACCCATCCGGCGGCCCTCGCCTGGACCACCTTCAAGGGCAAGCTCTACGGCTTCTCAAGCAGCGATCTCTTCGTGCAGGAGTGGTACTACAACAAGGCTGTCTTCCAAAAATATGGCATACAGGAGCCCAAGACCGGCGACGACCTCTTCGCCATTGGTCAGGCGCTCAAGGGTAAGGTCAAGTTCCCCATGATCACTTCCGGGGGAGACTCGTGGACATGGGTCCCGTTCCTGCTCTCCCCTATCCAGGCCCAGACGGTGGGCATCGCCCCTCTCCTTGAGGCCAATGAGAAGAAGGACTTTAACGTTCCCGGCCTGAAAGAGACCATAGAGATGGTCCAGCGCATGTTCAAGGAGGGGATGATTCCCCAGGATGTCCTGGCTATCGCCGTTGGGGATGACATTGCTACCTATGCCCAGGGCGACGTCGGCATCCTGCCCGTGCTCTCGGCGGTTCACAAAATGATTATGACAGCGGTGGAGACGGTGCCAAAGGACAAGGTGGACACGACTGTGTTCCAGGAAGCACCGCTCTTCACGCCTCAGCCGAAGAGCAAGTGGGCAGCCGGCTATGGTGCGATCTGGACCGTGCCCAAGAACAACAAACAACTCAAGGCCACTCTGGACTTTCTCACTTTTTTGGCTTCACCGGCCGTGCAGCAGCGCGGGGTCGACGGGGGCTTCGGCATCTCGCCACTCGTGGCGACGTGGGATGCCATCAAAGACCCGCTCCTCCGGCTCAACCTGAAGCATCTGAAGGAAGCCACGGGCGAGGCGCTGTACTGGATAGACTTCTTACACCCGCGTGTGCTTGAAGCCAACGGCCAGGCCATGCGCAAGATGGCCCAGGGTCAGGCGACGCCGCAAGAGGTCATAGATGCCATGAACGCTGCCATTCGCGCCATCTAGGCGAGAGACCACTGCACTGTTTCACCAACCCCCTCGGGATGTAGGGGTGTTCAGTTGCACGCTCCTACATCCCACTTCTCTCCCGAACCTGGAGAGAAGCGGGGTATGAAGATAGGGGGTGACGTGTGTTAGCCAGGAGATTGCGTCTGTGGGCCTGGGCCTTTCTGACCCCTGCTCTGCTGGTGTACACCGTTTTCTGGGTGTTTGCGCTGGGGGCTGGCCTCGGTTTGGGTACTACGAAGTGGACTGGCTACGGCACGATGAGATACGTCGGGCTGCACAACGTGCTGGCTGTGCTGCAAGACCCGCAGTTCTACGCTATCCTCGGCCGTAACCTGCAATATGGTCTCTTTCACGTCACCATTGGCTTGGGCTTGAGCCTGGGCACGGCTATCCTGATGGATCGCTGCACTCGCGGCCGGCTCTTCTTCCGCACCACCATCTACCTGCCGATGGTCCTCTCTTGGATCGTTGTGACCTTCCTGATTCGTTGGGGGCTTAATCCCTCCTTTGGCATCCCTAAGCTGCTTGAAAGCCTGGGGCTGGGCTTTCTGAAGCCCAACTGGTTCCTCGACCTACGTTCTCAGTTCTACGTGATCGTTGTTGTGGCCCTCTGGAAGCACTATCCCTTCGGCATGCTCGCCATCTACGCCGGGTTGCAGAACATCTCGCTGGAACTGAAGGAGGCGGCCTATATTGACGGCGCGGACGAATTGCGTTGCGTCTGGTACGTGGTGCTGCCGCTTCTCAAGCCAATAATGGCAGTGGTCATCTCCCTCTCCCTCATGGATGCCTTCCGCGTCTTTGAACCCTTCTACGTGATGGTGGGCACCAAGTCCGGCACCGGCTACCTGGATCTGGATGTTCTCTCTACCACCCTCTACCGGCGAGCCTTTGTCCATTTGACGTTAGGGGACGCCAGTGCCTTGGGTATCGTGCTCTTTGTCTTGACACTATCCGTGTCCGTCTTCTATTTGCGCACCCTGGGCCGCACGGAGGAATGAGCAATGAGCAGTGAAGCGTCCCGTTACGCAGGGCTGGCCCCGGTCGCGGTGGCGGCTGTGCCCAGGCGCAGGTGGAATCTCTGGCACCGGGTGAACCGGGTGGCCGTCTATGGCCCTCTGATTTTCCTGACCGTGCTGGCGGTGGTGCCGGTGATCTGGATGCTCTTCTCTTCGCTGAAGAGCCTCAGCGAGTTCTACACGAACCCCTGGTTGTGGCCCCGAGCGTGGCACTGGGAGAATTATACCAGGGTGTGGATGGGGGCGAGTTTCGGTCTCTACTTTACCAACAGTATGATCATGGTCACTTCTTCTGTCAGCGGCATGATCATCATCGGCTCCTTGGCTGGCTACGCCCTGGCTCGCTATCAGTTCGTGGGGCGAGATTCGGTCCTATACTACTTCATCAGCGGCCAGATCATCCCCGGCCAGGTCGTGCTGATCCCCCTCTTCATCATCGTCCGCTTTCTCGGTTTGCTGAACACGCGCCAGGGTTTGTTTCTGATTTATCTGGCGGCGGCCATGCCCTTCGTCGTTTTCATGATGCAAGGTTATTTCAAGTCCATTTCCAGGGAGATAGAAGAGGCGGCCCGTATGGACGGGGCCAGTGAGTTGCGCATCTTCTGGCAGATCATGTTTCCTCTGGCCCGCCCAGGCATAGGCAGTCTGGCGGTCTTTCAGTCCCTCTGGATCTGGAACGAGTTTCTGTTCGCTCTCGTTTTCGCCAACAAGCCACATTTGCGCACCTTGCCCATCGGCATTGTCAGCACGATTGGGCAATACTTTACGGACTATCCGGCATACTTCGCTGGCCTGTCCGTGGCGATGCTGCCCAGCATCATCCTCTACCTGATCACCGCCAAGTACATGCTGCGCTCAACCATCACGGGTGCAGTGAAGGGATAGGCCCACAAGGAGAACCCCGTGCTCGCTGCCATTTACCGCTGGGAATCTGGGTTCCAGATGGAGGAAATGGTGACGCCGAGGCTCGGCCCCGGCGAGGCCCTGATCCAGGTGCATAGTTGTGGTATCTGCGCTTCCGACATCAAGTTCGTCCATTCCCTTGCCCTTGCGCGCGACGCGAACGGTCATGTGCTGGGGCACGAATTCTCCGGTACCGTCGCCGAAGTGGGACCGGACGTTGCCAGCCTCGCCGTGGGCGACAAGGTTGCCGTGGAGCCGGTATGGGCCTGCGGCAGTTGTTATGAATGTCGCAGGGCGAGGCCGCAGCATTGCTCGCGCCAGCGGGTGCTGGGCTTCAGCCGCCCTGGAGCCTACGCTCAATACGTGGCCGCGCCTGCCGTCTCTGTGTACCCGCTCCCGGCTGGCTTGCCATTGGAATCGGCGGCGTTAGCAGAGCCGCTGGCCTGCGCGCTCCACGCCGTAGAACTATCAGAGGCGGGCCCGGGCGACACCGCGGCTGTGATTGGCATGGGGAGCCTCGGGCTGCTGATGCTCCAACTGTTCAAGATGCGCGGGGTTGCGGTCGCTGGCCTGGGCACGCAGCCGCAGCGCCTGCAACTGGCCCGTGAGCTGGGGGCTGACGAGGTGATTGACGTCCGCAGCGGGGACCCTGTGGCGAAGGTGCGAGCCTGGAGCGGAGGGCGCGGGGTGGATGTCGTCATTGATGCTGTAGGCCGTGCCGAGATCGTAGCGCAGGCCATCCGCATGGGCGCGGTGGGCGCGACGGTGGTGCTCTTTGGCATCCCCGACGTGGATGGGGCTGTCGCCGTGCCGCACAAGGCTTTCATTGGCGGCGAGCGTCGTCTGATAGGTTCCAACGCTACCCATTTCCTCTTACCTCGCGCCCTGGCTCTCCTCTCCCTGGGAAGGGTGCAGGTGGCCCCTCTCATCACGCACCGCTACGGCCTGGACAGGCTGGGCCAGGCTATCACCTCTCTGGAGCGGCGGGAAGGGGGCGCGATCAAGGTGCTCATCCAGCCTTCTCAAGGGAAGTGAACCACGCGTGTCCACAGAGGAGCGAGCGTCGGTGCACATCTACCTGATCACCGCCAAGTACATGCGGCGCTCAACCATCACAGGTGCAGTGAAGGGATAGCCAGCATGGGTTGTGCAGCAGCGCGGAACACGCCGACAGCCGAGACACCTCTGTCGGAGGGAGGTAGAACTTGAACGCGATCACACCGCGCGAGCGGGTCTGGTCTGCCATCCAGCATCGCGAGCCGGACCGAATGCCTTACTACTTCGGCTACACCCTGCCGGCCCGGCGCAAGCTGGAAATATACTACGGGACCACGGATCTGGAGCGTGCGCTGGGAAATCATCTGGTCATGTACGATCCCCGTCCCCCAGACGCCTGGCAAGAGGTTCGCCCCAACTTCTGGCGAGATGAGTTCGGCGTCGTCTGGAACCGCACGGTGGACAAGGACATCGGCACCGTTGAGGAGTATCTTCTTCCGTCTCGCTCCCTGGCCGGGTACACGGGCTTCCCCGATCCCCATGACCCCCGTCGCTATGACGGGCTGCCCGCCTTCATCGCAGCCAACCGCGACCGTTTCCGCATCGTTGACCTCGGCTTCTCCCTCTGGGAGCGGGCCTGGACCTTGCGCAGCATGCCCGAGTTGATGGTGGATATGCTGGAGTCGCCCTCCTGGGTGGAAACGCTCCTGGACGCCATCACCGCGTTCAACCTGGGCATCATTGAGGAAACCGTGAAGTATGACATAGACGCCATGATGTTCGGCGACGACTGGGGCCATCAGTACGGACTGCTCATCAGTCCTCGTCTCTGGCGCCGCTTCTTGAAGCCGCGCCTGGCACAGATGTATGGAGCGGTGAAACGGGCCGGCAAAGCCGTCTTCATCCACTCTTGCGGCAAAGTGCAAGAGTTGTTTCCCGATCTGATCGGGCTGGGGCTGGATGTGTTCAATCCCTTCCAGCCAGAAGTGATGAACCCTTATGAGATAAAACGGCAGTTCGGCCCGCACCTTTCTTTCTTCGGCGGTATGAGCATTCAAAAGATCCTTCCCTACAGCACGCCGCAACAGGTGCGAGATGAGGCACGCAGGCTGATGGACGGGGTAGGTCGTGGAGGCGGGTACATCATCGCTCCGTCCCATGATATGACCGGCGATATCCCCACCGAGAACATGGTGGCCTTTATTGAGACGGTGCGGGAGTAGCCATATCTTAACCACTCAAAAGGAGCAAGTAGATGAAAACCGACTACCAGCGCGCCAAGGCCATCGTCTTTGAGCAACCGGGCCGGGCCGCGGTCAAGGAGATCCGGCTGGCCGAGGTGGACGACGAGACCGTCGTCGTACGGACGAAGTACAGCGCCATCTCCTCCGGCACCGAGATGGCTGTGTACTCCGGGGAAGGCTCGGGGGAAGGCGTCTGGTATCCCTGCGTGCCCGGCTACGAAGAGGTAGGCGAAGTCGTCTATGTGGGCCCTAACGCCATCACCAGCAGCACCGGCGAGAGATTCCAGGTCGGTGACCGGGTCATGGCGAACGAGGTGCGCTGCTATCCCGACTACTGCGCCGCCTGGGGCGGTCAGAGCGGCTACGCCATCAAGAACCCCACCACCAGCCCGGCGCCCCAGGATCCGCCGGCCAAGATCCCGGACAACGTCTCTTACCAGGAGGCGGTCGTCACCTATCTCGCCTGCGTCGCCAAAAAGGGCCTGGATATGGTGGGCATTCACCCCGGGGAGAGCGTTCTCGTCACGGGGATGGGCAACATCGGCCTCTCCGCGCTGCAACTGGCGAAGCTCTGCGGCGCCGGCCGCTTGATCGCCGCCGACGTCCGGGAGAACCGTCTCCGGCTCGCTGCCAGGTACGCCGATGCGACCCTCAACCTCTCTTCGCCCGATGCAGCAGAGAACCTCTTGGAACTGAACGGCGGGCAGAAGGTGGATGTGGTAGTGGAGTGCAGCGGCAACCCGGCGGCCATCAACCCGATTCCCGACTATGTGCGAGCTGGTGGGCGGATCCATTTGCAGGGGCAATACAGGCAGCCGATTGTGATCACCGGCTATGGTCGCTGGAATGACAACGACTTGCGGATCTCTTGCTCCATCGCCTGCAACCCTGGCGACAAGGAGGCGATCCTGAAGCTGATCTCCACCGGACGGTTTGACGCCAAGTCGCTGTACACAAAAGAGTACCCGGTTGACGACGCGCCCAAAGCCTACGAAGATCTGCGCCGGAACCGCTACGACCTGCTGAAGGTTCTCTTCCGGTGGGAGGAATAGCTGAGCTCCTGATCACACTCTCGAAACCCCATAAGGGAGAAAGGCGAACTATGGAACGGTATCGTGGCAAAGCGGTGGCCTTCGTCCGACCCCGCCGGGCCGAACTGCGGGACGACGTCCTCTTCCCGCGGATGGACGAGGAAGGCGTGGTGATCCGCACGGAGTATAGCGTGATCTCCCGCGGCACCGAGCTTGACCTGTACACCAACCAGATGCACGGCCGGGGTGAGCGAGCCCAGTGGTATCCTCTCCTCCCCGGTTACATGCCCTGCGGCTCGGTCATCGCAGTCGGCTCGCGGGTGACCCATCTGCAGGTGGGCGACCGGGCGGTGGGCTCCAACCTCTTGACCGACTTCGACGAGCGCTACTGCTGCGCCTGGGGCGGCCACTGCGAATACGTGGTGGTGAGCCGCCACAGCCATCCCGCCCTCGGCGCCGTGCGGGCTGTGAAGGTGCCAGACTCGGTACCGACCCGCTACGCCCCTCTGGCCGTGCTGGGGGCGGTGGCGCTCCACGGCGTTCGGAAGCAGGTACGCCCCTTGCCCGGCGAGACAGTGCTCGTGGTAGGGCAGGGGGTCATCGGCAATATGGCAGCTCAACTCTGCCGTTTGGCCGGGGCGCGCGTCATCGTCGCCGACCTGGTGGAGACGCGGCTGGCGGTGGCCCGGCGCTGCGGCAGCCAGGAGACGATCAACGCCAGCCAGGAACCTCTGGCCGAGGGCCTCCGCCGTCTCACCGGCGGCGCCGGACCCGAGTCCATCATTGATACCACAGGAGAGCCCCGCCTGTTGGAGCAGCTTCTGCACCTGGCCCGGGTGGGCGGGCGCGTCCACGCCCAGGGCATGTACCTGGAGCCAGTGAGCATCTACATTCCGGAGACCCTTTTCGGGCGCAACCTCAGCCTCTCGGCTACGGCAGGGGAGCGCCCAGAGCATGTCGCCGAGATCCTGAGCCTCATGGCCGATGGCTGCCTGATCTACGAGCCGCTGCTCAGCGAAGTGCTCCCTGTCAGCGCGGCCACCGAGGCCTACGAGTTGGTGCACAACCACCCTGAGCAGGTGGTGACTGTCGCCCTGCAATGGTAAGGAGAACCATTATGGAGACCAAAATGCCCGCCTTCGCCTGCGCTGGCTGGGGATTTCGCGAGCTATCGCTGCCGGACTATCTCCATGCCGCGGCCAGCCTGGGGCTGCCGGCGGTGGAGATCAACGTCAGTCACGGGACGCCCAAGCACCTGCTGGCAGACTGCACCGACGCCCAGGTGGACGAGGTCACCCGCTGGGCGAAGGAGGCGGGGGTGCGAGTGGTGAGCCTGGCCGGCGGGAGTGACTTCACATCGCCAGACGCAGTCGCGCTGCAGGCGCAAATCTGTCAGGTGCAACGCCTGGTGGACATCGCGGTGCGCCTGGGAGCGGGCGTGGTGCGCGTCTTCTGTGGGGCCGAGGACCGGGAAGACGTGCCCGAGGAGATCTACACCCGCCTGCACTACGCTTTCAACCAGGCGGGCGACTATGCCCAGAGGTGCGGCGTCCAGTTGGCGGTTGAGAACCACGGGGGGCCGACTCTCAACGGCCACCGCATCGCCAGGATCATGCGGGGCGTCCGCTCCCCGGCCGTGGGCATCAACTACGACCCGGCCAACTTTCTCAAGATGGGCGTAGATCCCCTGATCGCCCTGCGCCAAATCCTTCCTTGGGTGAATTACAGCCACTGGAAGGATGTGCGTTGGGCGAACGGGGACACGGCCTACTGCGGCGTGGGCGAGGGCGAGATCCATTGGGAGCCTATCGTCAGGGTGCTGGTGCAGGGAGGCTTCGCGGGGTATTGGGCCATTGAGTACGAAGCGCCGGAGGATGTGGAGCGGGGCACGCGGGATAGCCTGGCTCACCTGCAAAGGCTGGTCACCAGGCTATGACGGCGGCAAGAGCAGAAATGGAACTTCTTGAATTCATAAGGAGGCTATCATGACGGCGGCAAGAGCAGAAGTGGAACTTCTTGAATTCAAAGAGGACTGGGAGCAAGCGCAGGAACGCCTGATGGCCTGGTGGGAGCAGGAGTTGGTGGATCGGGCCTGCCTCCATGTCCAATCGCCGCGAGCGGGTGCTACCCAGGCCCCCCTCCCGCCCCCCAAGGACCTGTGGCAGCAGTGGACCGACGTTGAGTATAACCTGATGGCGGCTGAAGAGTGTATGCAGCGGACCTTCTTTGGGGGCGAGGCGTTTCCCCTATTTGTGGCAAATCTCGGCCCCGACATGTTCTCCGCCTTCCTGGGCTGCGAGATGACTCTGGCTGCGGACACGACCTGGACGGCGCCCATCATCTCCGATTGGGCCTCCGCCCCGCCGCTGCGCCTGAACCGCCAGAATCCCTGGTGGCAATTGATGCTGCGGTTCCTGCGCGAGAGCATGGCGCGCGGCCAGGGCCGCTGGCTCACCTGTCTGCCCGACGTGCACAACGGCCCCGATGCGCTGGCGAGCCTGCGGGGGCGGCAGGAACTCTGTCTAGATCTCTACGACCATCCGCAAGAGGTCGCGGCTGCCATGCCCCAACTTTGCGCGATCGGGCAGGAAGTGTACGAGGAGTACTTTGCGATCCTGCAGCCGGAGCGATACGGTAGTTGTGGTTGGCTGCCGACATGGGCCCCCGGGCGCAACAACGTGATCCAATGCGATTTCATAGCCCTGATCTCCCCCGCCGCGTTCCAGCGCTACTTTGCCGATTGGCTCATGGCGGAAGTCAGTTGCTTTGATCGGGTGATCTATCACCTGGACGGCCCGCCTTCCCTGCCTCATCTGGACTACTTGCTGGAACTGCCGCAGATCAAGGCGATCCAGTGGGTGCCGGGGGACGGGGCGCTCCCTATGACCCGCTGGCTACCCGTGCTGAAGCGCATCCAGGCCGCGGGCAAGAGTATGTGCCTGAGCGTAGAGGCCTGGGAGGTAGAGATCATCCTGGCGGAGCTCTCGGCCCGGGGCGTCCTCATGCAAACGTGGGTGCAATCCGAGGAGGAGGCCAGGGAACTGCTGAAGAAGACTGCCCGTTGGACGCATGACTAGCCGCGCAACTGAGGCCATGACAAACCCCCTCGATGTCAATGGCGATGGGCAGGGGGACTTCTTATCCCGCGCTTGACAGAGGAGATTGTGTACATGAGAATCACCGGAGTCGAGACAGTCATCGTGGCTGTGCCTAGACGGGAGGTTGCCACGACGTCGGGGCGCGTGAGCAGCTACCAGTTGGGCGTGCTGGTGAAAGTCTTCACCGATGAAGGTTGGGTCGGCTTGGGTGAGGCGCCGGATCCGGCTGGGGCGGAGGTAACAAAGACGATCATTGATGCGACCGAACCATTGCTGGTAGGGGAAGACCCCACAAACGTAGAGGTCTTGAAGAAGAAGCTGTATGCCCACTACAATCTCACTCACTTCCACATCCACGCTGCCTGCTGGGCTCTCAACGGGATTGACATGGCTCTGTGGGATCTGGTGGGTAGAAGTTGCCAGAAGCCCTTGTACCAGATTTGGGGAGGTGCCTTCCGCAAGGAGATTGAGTATTATGGTCGGGTGCCGGTCGCCTGCCCCGAAGAGGTCGGAGACCGAGCGGCTGAGTTGGCAGGCGAGGGCTTCAAGACCATCTACTTGAAGGTGGGACTTGACGAAGAGGAGGACCTGGCGCGGGTCAGAGCTATCCGTGAGGCGATTGGCCCCAAGCTGAAGATACGGGTGGATCCCAACCAGTCCTGGCAGCCCCATGACGCAGTAAGAATCCTCCGGCGCATGGGCGAGTACGGTCTGGAGTTCGTGGAGCAGCCAGTGCACATGTACAACCTTGATGCGCTAACCAGGGTCAGACAGGGCGTGAATGTGCCGATTGCAGCCCACGAGAGTTCGTGGACCATGTATGACGCCGTCAACGTGATCAAGCAAGGTGCAGCGGATGCGATCCATGTGGACCCACGTTTCGACGCCGGATTTGTCGGCGCCCGCATTACCGCCGGGATGGCAGAGGCGGCGGGCTTGCCGGTGATCATGCACAGCTTTTCGGAGTTGGGCGTCGCCCAGTGCGCGTACATGCACCTGATCGCTTCCACTCCTAACTTCACATTGGCGAATCAGTCAGGCTATCGTGAACTGGCCGACGATGTTATCAAAGGGGGTCTCATGTCGTTTAGAGATGGGTGCATGACCCTGCCTGAGAAACCCGGTATTGGCGTCGAGCTTGACCAAGAGAAAGTGAACCATTACGCGAGGTATTACCAAGAGCATGTCAAAGGCCAGGAGGCTCCCGATCCGTGGTCGTCTCCTCAGCACAAACTCATGCAGTACAGGCGCTTCTTCGGGTATTAGGGTCGGTATGATTGAGCGCATGGAGGCGACTTGAGCCATTTCATTCGCAGAAAGAACATAGACAAAATGCCTGGACCCTATCACATGATAGGCTACATCCACGAGAACCCCGACGCGCTGCGCCGTACGTTGAACGATAATGAGGCGCGCATTGAGGAAATCGCGGAGCGCGTGATGAAGGGGCGAATCCAGCGCGTCATCGTGTTTGCCCAGGGTAGTTCTTATTCAGCCGCCGTGATGGCTGCGCCGGTCTTCCGCTACCATTGTGCACTTCCCGTACATGTGCTGTCCGCCTCCGATCTGATGTACTATGCTCCGCGCCTGGTGGACAGGCATACGTTGGCGGTTGGTGTGTCGCGTTCAGGAGAGCGCGGGCAGGTGATCGACATCATGAAGGATTGCGTGGAACGGGGTGCCTTCTGTGTGGCGATGACCGGCGTGAGCGACAGCCTGCTGGCACAGAACGGAGATTTGACACTTCTTACCAGCGAAGGGCCAGAGATCACCTTCCCCAAGACCAAGAGCGTGACGGTATGTGCTGGCCTCCTGATGCGCCTTGCGTTGGCCCTGGGCACGCAAGATGACGAGTCCGCAGCGCGACTGCGCGCCCTGTGGGAGATGCCGGAAGTTCTCCAACGCACCCTCGGCACCGTCGAAGAGCAACTGGCCGGTCTGATGCCCTCCATAACCCTGCACAAAATGGTCGTCATTGCCGGCACTGGCACGAACTATGGCGTTGCGCTGGAAGGGGCGATAAAAATCCC
>JADYZS010000263.1 GCA_020853075.1 Anaerolineae bacterium
ACAGCAGCAGAGAAGATGAAGGCTTTGGAAGACGCGGGCGTGAAGGTTGCCCGCCATCCCGGCGAGATCGCCGACCTGGTAGCCGAGTTGCTGCCGGCGCGCTGATAGTGGTTTAGGAAACGGCGTTCCTCGTTTTGAACTGGTGGGGCTCCGCACCGGAGCCCCACCTTTTTCTGTTGTCCTTTGCTCGTTGGCCGAAGTGGCATACCGTCAACCGTGACTTACTGCTCTGCTGCAAAACGCTTGCGCCCTGCCCCTTGTTCAGATATAATCCCTCCCAGACCGCAGCATATAAGGAACGTCAGGTATTGATCCGTGTCCCTCTTGAGCAACCCATCGCCTGGGAGCGTATTATCCCACCCGGCTCGCTGGCCGAAAAAGTCTGTGCGTTGGTCGCGGTGCAAGATGTGCGCGCCTGGCTGGTGGGCGGTTACGTGCGTGACCGTCTGTTAGGTCGCGCCAGCCACGACCTGGATTTTGTCGTGCCCGCTGGCGGTCTGGCTCTGGCTCGTCGCGTGGCGGACCGCTTCGGCGGCGCGTTTTATGCCCTAGACGAAGAGCGCGACACAGGGCGCGCGATCTTGAGCGATGAGGATGGTCATGCTGTCGTAGTGGACGTGGCCCGTTGGCGCAGCGGTGACCTGAGCGCGGATCTGGCCGCGCGTGATTTCACCGTCAATGCCCTGGCCTACGATATTGTGGGACACGGGGGATTAACCGACGCCACAGGGGGGCTCGCCGACCTGGAGGCGGGGGTGTTGCGTGCTCCGGTGCCGACGGCATTTCGGGCTGACCCGATACGGCTCCTGCGTGCCGCCCGCCTGGAAGCACAGCTTGGCTTCGTTGTTGAACCGGGGACTCTGATCTGGTTACGGAAAGATGCGCCGTTGATTGCCTGGGTTGCGGCGGAGCGCGTGCGTGATGAACTGGTGCGCCTGCTGGCCCTTCCGGGCGCGGCGCGGCAGCTGGCTCGCCTGGATGAATTAAATCTGTTGCCCATCGTCTTCCCCGAATTGGCCCGGTGCCGGGGTGTCGTGCAATCGGAACCCCATTACCTGGATGTGTATGGGCATACGTTGCAAACAGTTTTTCATACCGAATCGCTGTTACAAGCACTAAACCTCTTACCAGCCGCCGGACCTGAAATGGCGGCTTCACCCTTGTCGGCCCTTCCCTCCGCGTTGGCTCCCTTTGCCGAACGGCTGCAAAGCCATCTGGCAGTTGAGACAAGCGCGGGGCGGAACCGCGCACAGATGCTCCTTTGGGCTGCGTTGTGTCACGACTGGGGGAAGCCGCTCACGCGCACGGTTGATGATGAGGCGCGGGTACACTTCTTGACCCACGACGAGAAGGGGGCCGAGATAGCCGTCGCACGGTTGAGGTCGCTCGTCTTCAGCACCGACGAGGTGAGGCTTGTCTCCGAAATCGTGCGGCACCACATGAGGCCCAGCCTGTTGGCGCGAGAGGATGTGCTCACCCGTCGCGCCATCTACCGCTTCTTCCGCGATACCGGCGATGTGGGGCCGGAGACACTTCTCCTATCCCTGGCCGACCGCCTGGGCACCTACGGCCCGCATCTCAACAGAGATGCCTGGGAGGGACGTCTTGGCTTCGTTGCCCGGATGCTGGCAGCATACTATGAGCATCCGGAAGTCGTTGCTCCGCCGCTCCTGGTATCAGGTGACGACCTGATGTTCGCTTTGGGTCTTGTGCCGGGGCCACTGGTCGGGCAGTTGCTGGCGCAAGTGCGCGAGGCCCAGGCCGCCGGAGAGGTGACCACCCGCGACGAGGTCCTCGCTTTCGCCCGTCGCGCTGCGTATGGTGGGTAACTGTTTTCGTCAGCGGTGTAATTGTGCCAAGATGCGCCAATGATTTGACAGGAATAGTCCCCCAGGCTATAATCGCTGTGTTTGGCCCCGGGACACGAGCCCGGGGCAAGTCTCGGTATCGGAGCATCCATGCGCGACCGCAATCCTATCATTCTGGTCGTTATTGCCCTCCTGGGGCTTTTCTCGCTCTACGTCGCCCTACCGATTGAGCATCCGGCGTTCCTTTCCAACTTACTCTTCTGGCAGCCAGCGGAAACCCGCAGCCTGGAACTCCGTCAGGGGCTTGATCTTCAGGGAGGCTTGCAGGTGCTTCTGGAGGCTGACCCGGCAGCCGGTCAGACGATAGATGCCGCGGCCATGGGGGCGGCGAAGCGAATTATTGAGAACCGCGTCAACGGCCTCGGTGTCAGCGAACCGCTGGTGCAGTTGCAGGGTGACCGTCGTATCATCGTAGAACTCCCTGGCTTGACCAATCCCGAACAGGCTATCGCGACCCTGAAAGGCACGGGCCTTTTGGAGTTTATCCATGCCGGAACTGAGGTTTTGGAGCCGGGCACCGTCGTGCGTACGACTTACGATAGCGGGACCATTACGCCGACGCTCCCCGTATCACCCACGCCCTCGCTCACCGTGACGCCAACGGCGACTATCACCGGCACAGCAGAAACGACCCCGACGGTGCCGACGCCGGAAGGGCCGGTCTATGAAACGATCCTTACCGGGCGTGACCTCCGTTCGGCCAATGTCAGCACCAGCAGCACAACGAATCAGCCCGTCATCGTGTTTCAACTGACCTCGGAAGGGGCGACCAAGTTCGCCGAATACACCCGCTCCCACGTCGGCCAGATTCTAGCCATCACGATGGACAAGGTTGTGCTGAGCGCGCCCTCAATTCGCGAGCCTATCCTGGATGGCAACGGTGAGATAGAAGGACGCTTCACCCTGGCCGAAGCGCGCAGCCTGGCCGTCCAAATGCAGTATGGTGCTTTGCCCGTGGCCCTGCGGGTCATTGATACGAGCAGCATTGGCGCTACGCTGGGCCAAGACTCCGTGCAGCGCAGCGTGGTCGCGGGCCTCGTTGGCCTCGGTATCGTCCTCTTCTTCATGGTCGTTTATTACCGTCTCCCCGGTGCGTTGGCAGCCCTTGCTCTCATTTTGTATGCTCTCTTCAACCTGGCGATCTACAAGCTCTTCCCTGTGACGCTGACCTTGCCGGGCATCGCGGGCTTTCTCCTCTCCACAGGTACTGCTGTGGATGCCAACGTCCTCATCTTTGAACGTATAAAAGAGGAACTGCGGGCCGGTAAATCCCTGGGTAATGCCATTGAAACCGGGTTTGACCGCGCGTGGACCTCCATTCGTGACTCAAACCTCTCCACTATCATCACCTGCGTCATCTTGTACTGGTTCGGGTCCAACTTCGGGGCCAGTATCGTGAAAGGCTTTGCCATCACGTTGTTTCTGGGCGTTTTACTCAGCATGTTCACTGCTATCACCGTCACCCGCACCTTTATGCGATCTGTCTTCCGCGTGGCGGGCGAGCGGCTACGGCAAACACGCTGGCTATTGCCCATTTAAGGGACGTCTGAGAAGTCTAGGAATAGGTCGCCATCGGATAAAACCCGACGGCTGGTATGAACAGAAAAACCGCAAAGCGGGTTTTCTAAGCCGTTTGCCGTCGGTTTCCCCTGTGCCGGACTGCGCCCGGCAGCCTGTCGGCTTGCGCCGACTAGGTGCAAGCGAGGCGCGCACGGCAACCGAT
>JADYZS010000264.1 GCA_020853075.1 Anaerolineae bacterium
GGTGACATCGCCCGTGTTCTGGATCTCGTAACAGTATGTGACATCGGTGGCGCCGGATACCGTTATCGCCTGCATCGTAGCGCACGCTGCCGGATCGGTGCCCACCGTCTTAGCAATTGTGATTAAGGGTCCCTGGTTGGGTGCATCGTGCTTCCTTTCGGCATGACCTGCCGATGCGGCAGCAACGGCAACGCACAGAAACACGAAGGACAGCGTTATTGAGAGGGAAACGGCTGACATCTTGATGGCTTTCATCGCCCTTCTTCCGGCTGAGGTTCTTAGACATCGGGCAAAACTCTGGTTCTGACAAGATCATAAACCCTTGACAAAGCGTTTCGTTGCGTTTACGGTTCTCGCTAAGGGAGATCGGTGTCGTGTACTCTGTGAACCCCGCTTGGCCCGAGTGTCCCTCCATCCAGACCTGAGAGCGCATTGGCGCGGATTGTGAAATGTTGTATGATTGTGCCATATGATTCTACATAGAGAGGCGCGAACATGAACATCATCCTCGTCGTCTTTGACACCTTGCGCAAGGACTGCGTCGGGGTCTATGGCTCTCCCCCTTGGGGGAAGGTCCACACCCCCCACCTTGACGCTTTTGCGCGCGAATCTCTCGTTATGACACAAACGTTCCCCGAATCCCTGCCGACTCTGCCGGCCCGCCGCGCCCTCTACACCGGCCAGCGGGTATATCCCTTCCACAATGCCAATTATCGCCTCAAGGGTGACTTCTTTGGCGCGGCAGGTTGGGGCCCGATCCCTGAAGAGCAGGCTACGCTGGCTGAAATTCTGCACGACGCGGGTTACCGCACGGCCCTGGTTTCCGACCTCTACCACATGTTCAAACCATCCAAGAACTACTGGCGCGGGTTTGACGAATGGCTGTTTCTACGAGGTAAGGAAACCGACCGTTACCGTTCCGGCCCGCGCCCTATCCAGGCCGAAATTGACTACTGGCTGCCCAAAGCATGGCAGAGCAAAAACGAGGTGGACTACATTGAGAAGAGCCTCATGAACGTGCGCGAGCGGACAAAGGAAGAAGAATATTTTGCCGCCCGCGTATTCAGAGAAGCAGCCCTCTGGCTGGAACAGAACCAGGATGCGGAAAAATTCTTCCTCACCATAGAATCCTTTGATCCGCACGAGCCGTGGTTCGTGCCGTCTCATTATCGCAAGATGTATTCAGGTGAGGAAGTGGAGCAAGAGGTGGTCACCAGCAGGTACAATTACCTGACGGACGCAGATGCTGCCTATGTCCGGCGGGCTCAGGTCAATTATAGCGCGGCGGTCACCTTCTGTGACCGTTGGCTCGGCCACTTCATGGAAAGCCTGCGCGTGCTTGGGCTTCTTGACAATACGATGGTTGTTTTCACCAGCGATCACGGCCACTGCCTGGGTGAAGGGAACTACATGGGAAAGTGGGGTTATCATGGAGTACCCGCCGTCATGGACCTCCCGTTGTTCATTCGCTTCCCCGGCGCGCAGCACGCGGGTATTACGAGCGATATCTTCGTGCAGTTCCATGACATCACCGCGGCCATCCTGGATGCGGTGGGCGTGCAACCTGCCGCGCCTATTGATGGCATATCGTTCCTACCGGCTGCGCTGGCGGGCCAACCGTGGCCTCGCAAGCACGTGACGGTAGGGTGGGGGACGACCCCTACCGTCATCACGGACCGCTGGTGGCTCAACTGCAAAATGGACGGCACAGGCGCTCTGCTCTATGACCTGCGCGATACATACCCCTTCGCCCGGAGCGTCGCTCGCAAATACCCCGAAATGGTCAAGAGTCTCTTCGCCCTGGCGCAGGAAGACGCGCGGGGCGGCTTCCCCGACTGGCTCCTGGATCTGGCGAAGAGGCAAGCCGACGCTCCCGGTTGCAGCGATCTGGCCGCGCGCAAGTAGAACCTACGAATTGTAGGCGGTTCTCGCCGTAGTATCTCAGTCAATCCTGGATAAAAACAGCCCCCGGAAGTGCAGCATCCGGGGGCTAATTCCGCGATGGCTTAAATCAGCCTCCGCCCGGCATAAGGCTGCCGCCGATAAGGCCCGGCACCGCGCCCAGGGCCAACGTCAGAGCCGCGTACACCAGCGTCATGAAGAGGGCGCTGCCCTGCGACAACTGCCCTGCGGCCCGCAGCCCCGCATAGACCAGCAAATAGTGCCAGAGCGCAAAGAGATCGGCCTGAGAAAGAAGCAAGTAGGCCAGATCGCGCATGTCCTTCAGGTTATCGCCCGTGGCGACCAGAAAAGAGAGACCCTGATAGACGACCACCTTGCCCTCCATGAATACGTAGAGGGCTTGCACCAGGTCGCGCAGGCCGTAGGGGAGCCAAAGCCAGGGCGCCAGCGCGAGGGCTCGTCCGTAGCCCAGTTCGCCACCGGCCAGTAGGCTGGCGAAATAGAGGATGGCAGCGGCGATGATCCAGCCGACGAGGAGGCTCAACATTCCTAATACGATAGCCGTCCCTGCTATGAACGGCGGCGAACCGATGAACTGCAATTGCCCCTGAACCATCTGTGCTTGGTCCGCGGGCAAGGTGGCAAGTTGCGCCTGGAACTCCTTGGTTGCTTCCTGGGCGGCGAATGGCGCCCTGAGGACGGCCAGGATAGACAGGGCGATGATCAGGAAGATAAGGGGGGGCAACCAGCGCCCGCGCGGATAGAGGGCGACCTGGGCCAGAGTGCGCTGGGGTTGGTCTATGATGCCGGGCAGGAGGGCCAAGGTGCTGCGTCGCGCTTCCGCCATCGCACCTCCATTTTGTGCCAGATTGAGCAAACGCCACAGACTATACCATAGTGCCCCGGCCTTGTCAACGATGTGACTTGACTCACGCTAGATCTTACTTTCACGAGGCAATGCGTATTCGTGAGTCTTTGATGCGCGCACCCACTTGACGCGGCCCCCCTTTCGTGCTACGCTATGAACGGAGGCGCATTACGGCGCCGCGGAGGTGTGGTATGGCAAGAGTTGCTACGGTAGAGCAGGATACATTGGCGCAGGTGCTGGATACGAAGGTGCGAGAGGGCGACCTCTACGAGCGGCTGGCAGATGGCGCGGTGCGCTGCTTCGCCTGCGGGCATCGCTGTCTCATCAAGGAAGGGCGGCGCGGCATCTGCCAGGTGCGCTATAACCGCGAAGGCAGGCTATACGTGCCGCGCGGCTACGCTGCCGCCATCCAGGTGGACCCTACCGAGAAAAAACCGTTCTTCCATTTCCTTCCCGGCTCGCTGGCATTAACGTTTGGGATGTTGGGCTGCGACTTCCACTGCGGCTATTGCCAGAACTGGCTTACTTCGCAGACGCTGCGCGACCCTGCTGCCGGCGTTGCGCCGGTGGACGTGGCGGCAGAAGAGATGGTGTATGCTGGCAAGCGCTACGGCGCGCGGCTCGTCGTCAGTTCCTACAACGAGCCGCTCATCACCGCGGAGTGGGCGGTGGAGGTTTTCAAGGTCGCGCGGGCGCAGGGACTGCACACCGCCTTTGTCTCCAACGGGAACGGCACGCCGGAGGTGCTGGAATACCTGCGGCCCTGGACAGAGGGCTACAAGATTGACCTGAAGAGCATGAACGACCGTAACTACCGGGCCCTCGGCGGCGTCCTCCAACACGTCCTGGATACGATCAAGATGGTTTTCGCGCAAGGCTTCTGGGTGGAGGTCGTAACGCTCATCGTGCCGGGATTCAACGATTCCGAGGCGGAATTAAAAGAGGCGGCGAATTTCCTCGCGGGCATCTCTGCCGACATTCCCTGGCACGTGACCGCTTTCCACAAAGATTATAAGATGACCGGCCACGATAACACCTCAACCCGCACTCTCATGCGGGCGGCTGAGATCGGCTACGAGGCAGGATTGCGCTACGTTTATGCCGGTAACCTGCCGGGCCGGACCAGGTCTTATGAAGATACCCGCTGTCCCGGCTGCGGACGAACCCTGATCCGTCGCTACGGCTTCCAGATTCTGGAGAACCGGATCGGCCCGCAAGGCCGCTGCCCGGATTGCGCGACGGCCATCGCCGGGATATGGGCTTGACCAAAGCCCGCCATCGGATGAAATCCGACGGCTACACTTGCTTGTCAAGCCCGCAGAGCGGGCTTCTTGACTGGTTGCCGTTGGTTTCCAACCAACGGTACACTGAAACAAACAGAAACGCTATGAAGCAACCTTAAAATACACGAAGCCACCTTAAAAGAAGCGCCCGATCCGCGCACAACCGGCGTGGGACGGGCGTTTTTTTAAGGTTGTGTCACGAACGCCACAATATGCTGTGGTCTGGCAGAGGATGAGCCCCGTTTATCGTGTGCCGATGAAGCCGCGTCGAGTCTGCCAGTCAGGGGTGAGGATACAGCGCGCAGAACAATACCCCTCGGCATTAATCCTCTAGGCCCAATATGTCGTAGTTCGCGCCGTCATCATCCCCTGTCTATTGTGGCCTGGATAGGGTTCAGGGGAGTGCAAAAAGGGCCTTTTCCTGACCCTATTGACATCAGAGTAAATGTGTGGTATTGTATGGGTGCGCTCCGAGGAATAGGAAGGCTGATCTGAAGCAACCGACCCGGAACGAGGTCTTAGGGGAACAGCTACCGAGGGTAGTGTCTCGAAAGAGCCACGAGTGTGCGCAAGAGCGACGGCCCCACCAAGACGTCTCGAGACTCAAGTACGGGAGCAGGTACTCCGGAATGGCTGGACGGTTCCTCGGGGCCACTTTTTAGCCCCTTCACCCCGGCTCAGGCCGGGGTTTTTGTTTCCCCCAACTAACTCAAACTCAGCCCGCGCGGCGCACGTTGGGGAACCAACTGCTCCTCTCGCAGCACGCCCACGTAGGGGAGGTGCCGGTAACGCTGCTGGTAGTCCAGCCCATATCCCACCAGGTATTGGTCAGGGACGTCAAACCCGGAGTAAGCCAGGGGGGTCTCAATAAGCCGCCGCTGGGGCCGGTTGAACAGGACGCAGACTTGCAGGCTCGCCGGTTCCCTGGCGCGCAGGTTGTGGAGCAGATAACTGAGGGTCAGGCCGGTGTCTATCACGTCTTCCACAAAGATGACGTGCCGGCCGGCAATCGGTTGGTCCAGGTCTTTGGTCAGACGAACCGCGCCGTGCGCTCTTGCCGCCGGGCCGTAACTGGAAATGGCGATAAAGTCCACCGTCATCGGGATCGTGATGGCGCGCATCAGGTCGGCCATGAAGACGATGACGCTCTTGAGGACGCCGACGAGGTGCGGCTTCTTCCCGGCATAGTCTTTGGAGATGGCCGCTCCCAACTCGGCGATGCGCCGCTGCATCGTCTCCTCGCTGAAGAGGACGTGGCTGATGAGGTTTGGCAGGGGCGGCGCGTCAGGCATCGGTCAGCCCCTGGCTCTCGCGAGCGGTGTTATCCAGCACGGTTTGGCTCTCCGCCTCCAGGCCGTACTTCAGCATGAGACCGCGAATGTCCTTCCGCTTGAACAATTTGATGTGTACGTCCGGGTAAAGTTCGCGGAAGCGGCGCAACTTGCGATTCTTCTTCGTGACCAGGTGCGGTTGCATCGTCGTCAACTCAATGTACAAGTCCTGATCCGGAAGATAGAAGTCAGGGCTGAAGGCTTCCGTCACGCGCCCCTCCGTGTCCCAGGCGAGGGGGAAGGTGCGTGGCTCGTATTGCCAGGCGATGCCGTAAAAGTCAAGGATGCGGGCAAACTCTGCCTCGGCGGGGTGGGAAAAGTGGGGAGATTGCTTTTCCGTCTCCACCGTCATACTTGCCTATCCTTCATGCCAGCCTTTGCCGCTTGTAAGATGATATTCGCCGCGTCCTCCACGGTGAACTTCGCCATGTTGATGACGAGGTCGCAGCAGGCCGCGTCGTCGCGCTTCGTCCCGTGGATGGCCCGAAACATGCGGGTACGCACGTCGTCTGCCGCGCGGATGCGCGCCCGCGCCGCCTCTTCGCTGCAACGGTACGCCACCATCACCCGTTGCAGGCGCATGGCCTCGGGCGCGACGATGTGCACGTGGAGCACGTCGGGCCGGTCCTTCAGGATCACCTGCGCGTTGCGGCCCACAATCACCGCGTTCCCCGTGTTCGCGATCTCCTGCGCCAGTTTCGCCAATGCCTCGCGATAGGCGCGGCGCGCCTCTCGGCTGGGCCGCACCTCCAGCAATCCCAGGTCGTCCAACGCCGCCAATGCCAATTCCGGCACACCAGCGCGGCGCGCCGCCTGGTTGATGAGGTCACGGCCCAGCAGGGGAGCCTTCAGTTTTTCGGCTACGGCTGCGGCGACGGCATTGCCGTTGCAGCCCAGTTGGCGTGAGATAGTCACCACTGGCATCGCCAACCTCCTTTACTCACCTACTACAACCTCTCGCTAATAGACTTCGCTTGTGTGAAGAGGAGCAGGTAGTCGCGCCCGCCCGCTTTAGAGTCGGTGCCCGACATATTGAAGCCGCCAAAGGGATGCACCCCCACCATCGCCCCCGTGCACTTGCGGTTGAAGTAGAGGTTCCCCACGTGGAACTCGTGGCGTGCCTGTTCAATGCGCGCGCGGTTCATGCTATACAGCGCGCCGGTCAGCCCATATTCGGTGCCGTTGGCGATGGCGAGCGCGTCGTTGAAATCGCGGGCGCGGATGCAGGATAGGACCGGCCCGAAGATCTCCTCCTGGGCAATACGCGCGCTGGGCGGTACGTCGCCGAAGATCGTCGGCTGGATGAAATAGCCGGCGTCGCCCGCCGGTTTGCCGCCGGTCAAGAGTTTCCCTTCTTGCGTGCCTACCTCAATGTAATCCATGATCTTGCGATAGGCGTTGGCGTCAATCACCGGGCCCATCCAGTTGCGGCGATCCACCACCGGGCCGACGGTGATCTTCTGCGTGCGGGCGACGACCCGCTCCATCACCGGCTCATAGACGCCATCCACCAGGATGGCCCGCGAACCGGCGGAGCACTTCTGGCCCTGATAACCGAACGCGCTGGCGACGATCCCCTCGGCGGCGGCCTCCACGTCGGCGGTCTCATCCACCACCACCGCGTCCTTGCCGCCCATCTCCAAGATCGTGCGTTTGACCCAAATCTGCCCCGGTTGGGGTTTAGCCGCCAACTCGTTGATGCGCAGCCCCACCTCTTTGGAGCCGGTGAAGGCGATGAAGCGGGTGCGCGGGTGGAGCACCAGCGCATCGCCCATGCTACCACCCGGCCCCGGCAGGAAGTTCAGCACGCCTGCGGGGAGGCTCACCTCTTCCATCAGTCTAACGAACTGCGCGGCGATGGTAGCCGCGGTGCTCGCGGGCTTCAGGACGACGGTATTCCCCGCGACGATGGCCGCGGATGTCATGCCGACCAGGATGGCGAGGGGGAAGTTCCAGGGCGGTATCACCGCACCCACGCCCAGGGGGATGTAGCGCAGTTCGTTCTCTTCACCGGGGAAGGGTGTGACGGGCTGCGGCCCGCCCAGGCGCAGCATCTCCCGCCCGTAGAATTCCAGGAAGTCCAACGCCTCAGCGGTGTCGGCGTCGGCCTCGGCCCACGACTTGCCGACCTCATAGACCAGCCAGGCATTGAACTCGTGCTTGCGGCGGCGCATCAAGGCAGCCGCGTGGAAGAGATAGCGGGCGCGCACCTCCGGCGGCGTGTATCGCCAGGTGCGGAAGGCATCGTCCGCGGCGCGCACGGCCCGATCCACCAACGCGGCATCGGCCTTGGCGAAGCGCCCGATCACCTGTTTGGGGTCGGACGGGTTGATGGAATCAAAGGTCGCGGCGGTCATCACGCGCTCGCCGCCGATGACGAGCGGATAAGTCTGGCCTAATTGTGAGGTGACTTTGGCGATGGCGGCTTCCATCGCCTCACTGTTCGCCCGCTGGGTGAAGTCCGTGAGCGGTTCGTTCTTGAATTCCGGTTTCATGCGTCAACCTCCTCGTCGACGGCTTGGTGTGCTCTGGTGGCTCTATGATAGCAGGTTAGGGTAGGCGTGTCAACGTATGCCGTCCACGAATGACTGCACGAATACACGGATACGCTCATAATTACGGCAGACATTCGTGTATTCGTGCGCTTTTATTCGTGGACGGCCACAGCGAACTAACTGCTCACAATCTCCAAAATCCGCCTATCCGTGCGCGCAAACGCCAACTCCTTGAGGTCACCAGGCCCGGCCCAGCGTACAGCGGCGACCTCTAAAGGCTGTGGCGTGCCGGAGACGATGCGGCAGCGAAAGACGTGGAGCGTGATGCGAAAGTGGGTGTAGGCGTGGGGGAAGGCCATGACCTCCTCGCCCACAACAACTTCAATGCCCAACTCCTCTCGCAGTTCGCGCGCCAGACATTCCGCCAGCGTCTCGCCTTCCTCCCGCTTCCCGCCGGGGAACCCCCATAATCCGCCCAACAATTTGTGCAGCGGGCGTTGGGCCACCAGAAGCCGTTCCTCATTATCCTCAATCACCGCCGCGGTCACGTCGTAGTGAGGTAGGGGGCGGCGGCTCACCTTGAGCGGGATGTTTTCCTGCAAGCCCTGGCGCTGCGCCTCGCACAACCCCAGGAGCGGGCAGACCAGGCAGTGCGGCGCCTGCGGCGTGCAGACCGTCGCGCCCAGGTCCATCAATGCTTCGTTGAAAGGCCCTCCCTTCCCTGGCGGCAGGAGCGCGTGGGCTACGTCCCAGAGGTATCGTTGCACGGCAGGGAGGCGCGGGTCTTCTTCAATGGCGCAGAGGCGGCAGAGGACGCGGCGCACGTTGCCGTCCAGCGCGGGCGTGTCCTGGCCGAAGGCGAGGCTCAGGATCGCGCCGGCTGTGTAGCGCCCGATGCCCGGCAGGCGGCGCAGCATAGCCGGGTCGCCGGGTACTTGACCGCCATGCTCCACCACGATGATCTGCGCGGCCCTGTGCAGGTTGCGCGCCCGCGCGTAGTAGCCCATCCCCTCCCATTGCTTCAGGACGTCGGCCAGGGGCGCGGCGGCCAGGCTATCTATCGTAGGAAAGCAGGCGAGGAAACGCTTAAAATAGGGCGCGACAGTCGCGGCCTGCGTTTGTTGCAGCATCACCTCGGCGACGAGGACGCGGTACGGGGAGCGATCACGCCGCCACGGTAAATCGGGACGCTGGCCCTGCCCCCAGACCAAGAGACGTTGTGCGATGTCGGCGCAAAGACCGCGCGGCGGAATCTCGCGGGGGGACACGACAAGGATCTAACCAGGAGCGACGGGAGGTGCGCCGCACTGGAAGAGAAGCCATACGGCCAGCAAGAGACCGAGGATAACCCACGCCCACACCGGCAACCCGCCGATAACGCGATTCACGGTTGGTTTCTTCTTGGGCTGCGGTTTCGGCAACTCAAAGTTGCACCGCCAGCACACGATTTTATCTTCGGGGTTCCAGGTGTCGCAATTGGGGCACTTCATGGGTATCCTCCCAGGCGGCTACGATGATGGCTTGGCCTGATTATAGCACTGCCAAAGCCAGGGAGCAAACCAAATCACTCACCACGCCGTCCAACCGCCATCCACCAGGAGCGTGTGGCCGGTCACGTAATCGGCGGCAGGGCTGGCGAGGAAGACCACTGCTCCGGCAATATCCTGTGGCTCGCCCACGCGGTTGAGCGGTATCCGCCGTACCACTTCCTCGTAGAACTCGCGCTTCTCAAACATCGGTTTGGTGAGGGGCGTGTTGACGTAACCCGGCGCAACGGCATTGACCTGGATGTTGTGGGGGGCCCACTCAATCGCCAGCACACGGGTCATGTTCACCACACCAGCCTTGGCCGAGGCATAATGGGCGCGATAGTAGTAGCCGACAACGCCCATGATGGAAGCGACATTGATGATCTTGCCACCGCCGCCGCGCGCGATGATGTGCTTCCCCACGGCCTGGGCGCAGAAGAAGGTCCCTTTCAGGTCGGTGTCCACCACCTTGTCCCAGGCCTCCTCTGTCATCTCCACTGCCCACTTGGGGATGTTGATGCCGGCGTTGTTGACCAGAATGTCAATGTGGCCCCACTCGCCGACGACGCGATCAACCATCGCCTGGATCGCGGAGAGTTGGGTCACGTCCAGCGTCACGGTCATAGCCCGGCGACCGGCGGCGCGCACCTCCGCTGCGGTTGCCTCGGCCTGGCTCTCCTTGCCCGGCAATTCGGTCACCACGACGTCGGCCCCGGCTTGCGCCAACGCCCACGAGAAGGCCTGGCCCAGACCTGTCCCTGAGCCAGTCACGATGGCAACCTTGTCGTCCACCCGCATTGAAGGAAAGTCCACGTTGCTCCTTCTGCTTTACGTTTTACTCTTTGATCTTGTACCCCCGTGGCGTTTTCGGCAGCGCGACCTGTCCGGATTCCAGCGCGTCTAGCCCATAGCGCAGCGCCCATTGCGCCAATCCCACCAGGGGCACCTCTTCCTGTTCCGCCCGGGCCTTCAGGCGGTTAACCAGATCGTCGGGAAGCCGGAAAGGGGCACGCTTGCCGTAGCGTTGGTTGCGTGTCTCCTCTAACACGCGCGCCGCTTGCACGCGGGTAGGAATCTGCCTGGTAGGTAACTCTTCTGGCTTCGCGCGGCTCTTATTCATCAACTGCCCGATCACGTCCGGCGTGGGCATTGGTCGTCGCGCCATGCTCTAATCCTCCGGGTTCTGATCTGCGACCAGAATGACGTCCATGTCGCCCGGTCCATGGACGCCGATGGTCAGGGTTTGTTCAATATCGGCGGTGCGGCTGGGCCCCGTCGTGAACATCAGACAACTGGTGCCCCAGCGGGAGCCGTTGCCTTTCAGAGCGGCTTTCAGTTGCGGGATAAGCCCTTCCAAATGGGGAACGATCTGGCTCTCACGTACCAGGGCCACATGCGCGGGCGGCAATACCGGCGCGGCGCGGGGGAAGCCCCGGCGCGCCGGCAAGACTAAAGTGCCCGACTCGGCGATAGCATAGTCGGCAGAAGAGATACACAAATCTGCCGCGGTTGCCGCAGCCCGCAGATTCGCCCGCTCGGCTGCGCTGAGATCGCCTGCCGGGCCATCGCCCGCGGCAATAGTCAACACTTCTACGCCCGCCTGCTGTAAGGCAGAGAGTATCTCCAGATCGTGCAGGAGCGGCGCATCCAAGAGGATCGCGCGCTGCACCTTGCGCTCGGCGACGAGGTTCAAAAGGATACGCCGCGCCTCTGCACCGTTCTGCGCGCGATGGGGGTGGCCGCCCACCTTCTCCAATGCAGCGGCAAAGCGGGCAGCCGGTGTCGTACCCGGCGCGGGGAGGGCGTACGCCGGTGCGTCAGAGGGGTGCGCGGGTTCCAGGACACTCTCATCCAGTCGTTTGCCCAGGTGCGCGCGAATCCGGGCCAGGATGGCTTCACGTGCGTTCGTTTGTGTCGTAGCCACAGCGGTATCGTCCTCAGCGAGATTCGTCTTTGGAAGGGGGCGGCACAGCCTCGCGCTCTATCTCTGCCCAACGAGCGTGAAACGGCCGGGCGGCGGGCGCAGGGAAGTCACGTTTAGTGGTCCACCGGCTGACGATGGGCACGGGCAGCCGTCCCATCCAGCCGTTACGGGCAAAAGGCCACGCCAGGAGGCCGCCGAGGCGCGCTCCCAAACGGTAGATGACAGGATGGCTCGTGCCCCAGGCATAGAGCCGGAACAGGAGACGCTCCCAAACCGGCGGTCTTTTATCCTCCACCTCTTGCGCGCGCAAGGCCAGGAGCATACGCGGCAGATCAATGCGCACAGGGCAGGCATCCTTGCACGCGCCGCAGAGGGACGAGGCGTGGGGTAATGCCCCGAAGTGCTCCATGCCCTGTAAGAGCGGCGTCAAGACCGCGCCGATGGGCCCGGAATAGACACCACCGTAGGCGTGGCCGCCGATCTTCAGATAGACCGGGCAGGCGTTGGCACACGCGCCGCAGCGGATGCAATAGAGGGATTCGCGGTATTCGTTCTCCAGGATGCGGGTGCGCCCGTTGTCCAGAATGACCAGGTGCAATTCTTCAGGGCCATCGGCCTCGCCGGGGCGGCGCGGGCCCGTGACACAGGTGACGTAACTGGTGATGATCTGGCCGGTCGCGCTGCGGGTGAGGAGGGTGAGAAGCGCAGGCAGATCATCCCACGTGGGGATAACTTTCTCCAGGCCCATGACGGCGATGTGGGTGCGGGGGAGGCTGCTGGCGAGGCGGCCATTCCCCTCGTTGGTGACCAGAACGAGGGTCCCCGTCTCGGCGATAGCGAAATTGACGCCGCTGATGGCGGCATCGGCGGCCAGGAACTTCTCGCGCAGTTGGGCGCGGGCGATCTTTGTCAGGGCAGGAATATCGGTGCCAACCGGGCGACCAACTTGCTTCTCAAATAACTCGGCTACCTGCTCTTTTGTTTTGTGCACCGCCGGCGCGACGATGTGCGAGGGCGTCTCGCCTGCCAGTTGCACGATCCACTCGCCCAAATCGGTCTCCACGGCCTCAATGGCCGCGGCCTGGAGCGCGTGGTTCAGGCCGATTTCTTCCGTCGCCATAGATTTGGACTTGACGACCAGCCGCGCCTGCCGCTCCTGCAACAGCCCGACGATGATACGGCACGCTTCTACCTCGTCCTGCGCCCAGTGCACGTGCCCGCCGTTGGCCTGGACTGCCGACTCCAACTGTATCAGGCATTCGTCCAGATGGGCGATGGTACGTTCGCGTATGGCGCGCCCCCGTTGCCGCAGGCCATCGGCATCGGGCAGCAAGGATAAAGCCTCCTGGCGGTGGACGATAAACTTGGTCGTGGCTACTTTGAGTGCCTGTTGCAGACGCTCGTCGGCCAGGGCTTTGTGCGCACGCTCTTCAAACGGAACTAACGGGATAGGATGGGACATAGTGCTGATATTGATCCTTTGATGCTATCTCACGGAACAACGTGTTGCTGTTAGTTCAGCGGATAGGTAGCGGATTAGCGAATGGCCCTCGCAAATAGTAGGTTCTCTGGCCCCCACCCTTACCCTCCCTCGTTTCACGGGGGAAGGCAGGGAGGGGGCCTCGACGGGCACGCGACATCCGCTACGCCGCAGGCATCCGCTGGCGCTTGTTCGCTATCCCCTCTGAGTTTTGAGATAGTCTCTTATTGCTTCACGATGGCCGGCAGGTCGCCGGCCAGAATCTGGGCCAGGTGTACGACCGGCAGGTTGATGCCCTGGCGGCGAAGGCCACCGGCAATGTGCATCATACAACTGGCGTCGCCAGTGACCAGGGCTTGTGCGCCGGATGCTGCGGCGTTCTTTATCTTCTCTTGCATCATCGCGGTAGAGATCTCCGGCAGCCGCACGGCGAACGTTCCGCCGAAGCCGCAGCACCAGTCGGACCGTTCCATCTCTACCAGTTCCAGGCCGCGCACGGCCCGCAGTAATTTGCGTGGCTCGTCGTGAACGCCCAGCACCCGGTTCAGGTGACAGGAGTCGTGCCAGGTGACCTTGCCGGTGAAGGCCGCGCCCACGTCGCTCACGCCCAGGCGCTGTACCAGGAATTGCGAGAGCTCGTAGGTGCGGCCGGCAATCTCATGGGCGCGGCGGTACCAGGGGGAGTCTGCGGGAAAGAGGTGCAGATACTCGCGCTTGACCATCGCCGCGCAAGAGCCGGAGGGGGTGACGATGGCTTCTGCCTCGGCGAAGACCTCCAGGAAATGCTGGGCCATCTGGGCAGCATCGCGGCGGAAGCCGGAGTTAAATGCCGGTTGGCCGCAGCAGGTCTGGCCTTTGGGGAATTCCACCTGGACGCCGACGCGGCGCAGGATACGAACTGTATCTTCTGCCACGTTGGGAAAAAGGACGTCGGCCAGGCAGGTGACAAAGAGAGAGACACGAGGCGGCATGGTGATTGGGTTCCTTCACATACCGAAAGTATAGGTATCTTGGCAGAGGAGTTACCGAGTATGTGCCAAGAAAAGCAACGCGACCTGTTCAGGCGCTTCGGTGGCGAGGCAGTGCCCGACCCTGGGAATTGTTTCTAACCGCGCCTGCGCGAAGGCATGGGTTGCGCGCTCTACATTGGTCTGGGATACCACCACGTCTAGTTCCCCCCGCACAATGAGGGTGGGCACGGGCAGGCGAGACACTTTCTTCTCAACGTTCCAGCCCATGAGCGCGGGCCCGTTCTTCATCGCCGATTGCAGCCGTTGGCTAAACGCATCGTCCACCAGGGCCTGAAAGAACGCTTCGTCGCGCACGGTAGGAGCCATCGCGCGCAGTGCCCGAATCAAGAGTTGTTTGTCCTCTTTGTATTGAGCCGGGGCCTGCAATGCCTCTTCGGTCAACAATGCGCCCTGCACGGGCGGCGGGCCAGACAAGGTGAGCGTCTTGACGGCACGCGGGTGATCCAACGCGTACTGCGTTGCCACCGCTGCTCCCAAGGACTGGCCGACCAGATGGACAGGGCGCAGGTTCAAGACGCGCGTGAAAGCCGCGAGGTCGCCAGCCCGTTGCAAAATGGTGTAATCGTTGTCTGGGCCCTCGGTCTGGCCGCACCCGCGCTGATCCAGGGCGTAGGAGTGGTAGCGCGCCGCCGGGAGCCGGGCCAGCAATGGCTGCCAACAACGCCAGGTACTCCATTCGCCATGGACCAACACCACGATTTCCGTGCCGTGACCTGCTTCCTCGTAATGTACCTTCAGGTCGGCGGCATGGACGATGGGCATGGGTCAGCCTCCCGCCCCTAGCAACTGTCTGAGAAGCTCCAACCATCGGTTAGAAACCGACGGCACACGGGTCAATAAACCCGCTTTGCAGGTTTGCTACAAGTACAGCCGTCGGATTTATCCGATGGCGGCTTCTCCGACAACTCCGGCAATCTTTATAGATGAAACCGCCCTGCCGTCATCAGCCTTTCGCCGTCCACGTCAATGGTGCACTCCGTGGGGATGACGTCCACGTGGACGCGAGAACTCCATTGGGCGCCAGTCATCTCCGGGTAAGGGTTGCCGAAGGCCACATGAATCCCCGGTATCTTCTCATCTTGCAGCAGGTTACCTGTGAGCCGCGTCAGCCCGACGTTGGTGCCGATGGCAAACTCGCCGGCGCGCCGGCCGTTCTCGGCGCTGTTCAGGTAGTCCCACACTTCCCGGCGGATGCCTTCGTCTGCACACTCCACCCCCGTGACCCAGCCGTTTTCCAGGTGGAAGGTGACGGGCGTGGCAAGGACGCCGTAGCGGGCGCTGAAGTGGTCGCCCAGTTCGTCTGCCACCAGGACGCCATCGGCGCGCGCCGGGGATGTGTAGGTCTCGCCCTCCGGCAGGTTGCCCCACTCCCCCGGCTTATGGTAAAGGCCCGTGCAGGGAACCCACTTGAGCAACGGGTCAAACTGCACGGCGAGGTCGGTCCCTTTGCGCGAGGTGACTTGCATCTGCCGGGCGCGGCGCGCCTTCTCCCACACGGCCCTGGTGACGGCGGCGATCTGTTGATAGTCCCCGCGCATCCCGTCGCGCATCAGTTCCGGCGAGATGCCGATCATGTGGCCGTGGCGTGCGCCCGTGCCCAGTTCCTTGAGGCTGAAGGGTCTCAGCAAGAGGCGAAAGGCGATCTCGCCCGGTTGCCCTTGCGCCGCAAAGAAGGTGACCGTTGGCTTGAAGTCGCGCAAGGCAGTTTGGAGCGGCACGGGCAGCGCCAGCAGAGGCCGCGTCCCTACCTCTTCCAGAGTGATGAGGCGGGTCTCTTGGGTGATGGCCTGTGCTTCCGCCAGGAGAGCCGCGCCGACGGCCATCGTTTCCTCATCGGTGATAATGAAGACGCGGTCTGACGGCTGCACCGCCATGCAGGTGCGCACGGCTACGCGCGCACCCTCGCGCCCTTCCGGATCAAGGGAGGTTGGTGTGTTCAATGAATTACCTCTTAGGCCATCGGTTAGAAACCAACGGCTAATGGATTAGGAAACCCGCAAAGCGGGTTTCTTGTACCTACCAGCCGTCGGATTTATCCGATGGCGACCTGTTCCCAGACTTCTCAAACAGCCTCTCAGGCATCCATCATCTCTACGCTGAGAGCCACCGCCTCGCCACCGCCCAGGCATAACGTTGCCAGGCCGGTGCGGAGGCCGCGATCTTTCAGCGCGTAGAGGAGTGTCGTGAGGACGCGCGCGCCGCTGCACCCGATGGGGTGACCGAGGGCAACGGCGCCGCCGTGGACGTTCACCCGCTCCCAATTCACACCGAGTTCGTTGCCGTTGGCGAGTACCTGCGCGGCAAAGGCCTCGTTTATCTCCAAGAGGTCCATGTCGTCCAGGGTCCTGCCCAACTGAGCCAGGAGTTTGCCTACGGCATGGACCGGCGCCGTGAAGATCGCCACAGGTTTGACGGCTGCCTGAGCATAGCCAGTGATGCGCGCCAGCGGCTTCACGCCGAGTTCCTTAGCCTTCTCCTGGCTGGCGATGACCAACGCCGCCGCGCCGTCGGTGACGCCTGGGGCATTGCCCGCCGTCACCGTGCCGCCTTCCTCAAAGGCCGGGGAGAGGCGGGCTAACGCTTCTGCACTGGTGTCCCGGCGCGGGCACTCGTCCGTGTCAAAGAGGAGAGGCGGCCCCTTCTTCTGCGGCAGAGGTACGCCGACGGTCTCCGCCCGGAACTTGCCCGCATCTATGGCGGCGACGGCCCGGCGGTGGCTTTTCAGAGCGTAGGCATCCTGGTCTTCCCGTGTCACCTCGTAGGTGCGCGCGACCCACTCGGCGGCGCGTCCGAAATGCCACTGTTCCACGGGACACCAGAGGCCATCGTGTACCACGGCATCCACCAGTTCGGCGTTGCCCAGGCGATAACCTGTGCGGGCTTGCGGCAGCAGGTAGGGAGCCAGGTTCATGTTCTCCATGCCGCCCGCAACGTAGAGTTCGCCGTCGCCCGCGCGGATGGCCGAGGCTGCCAGCATCACCGCCTTCAGGCCGGAGCCGCACACCTTGTTCACCGTCGTCGCGCCGACGCTCTCCGGCACGCGAGCGCGCAACGCGGCCTGCCGGGCCGGGGCGACCCCTTCGCCTGCCTGCACCACGTTCCCCACGATGACCTCGTCAATGAGGTCAGGGGAGATGCCCGCCCGCTCTATGGCCGCGGCAATGGCGATCCCGCCCAGTTCTACGGCGGGCGTGCGGGATAGCGCACCCTGGAACTTGCCGATGGGTGTGCGGGCTGCGCTCAGGATAACCGGATCATGGTTGCTATGGCGCATGGCGGTTCCGTTCAATCTGTCGGATCTCAGCTGAGGGCGGGCTCCTGTGGCTCCCATTGTGTGCCCACGACGATATTATACTCTAACCAACCTCATAGAGCAATCTGCTTTTTTTCCTATTGCATTGCTTTAGCATGGTTTGGTTGGGTAACAACCTGGCGGGGTGTAGAACCTCTAAAGGTCTTCAAGACCTTTAGAGGTTTCCATCCGTCATCTCCACCGAGTCAAGGACGCCCACCACGACGGAGATGATCGGCGCATCCGGGTTGGCGACGATCTGGCGGGCGCCGCTCCCCTCGCGCATCACCAGCACGGCATCACCTACCCCGGCCTGCGCGGCGTCAATGGCGACGAAGGTTTCCTCTTCGGCGTTGCCGGTCAGGTGCATCGGCTGCACGAGGAGCAACTTCCGGCCCTGGTAGGCCGGATGCTTGATGGTGGAGACGAGTGTGCCGACGACTCTGCAGATGAACATAATGAGAAATCAAGCGAAGACCGTGTAGCCGGTTGGCAATTCTATGCTTAGCCCGCCCATCACGTCCATCCGCTCCACGATGCCGACGATGGCTAGATCCACAGGCAGCCCTTTCGTGGCGAGGGCCAGTGATGCCTCACGCGCCCGCACCAGGAAGACCAGGTCGCCAGTGCCCGCATCTACCACGTCCACCGCGACGGCGGGCCGCCCGACCGGGCGCCGCGCTTTGTCCAGCGGCTGGACGACCAGCATCTTATTGCCGTCCAACCCCTCGTACTTGCGGGTGGCCCACGCGCTGCCGACGACGCGACCGAGAAACATCGCTACTTCGCCATCTGGCCGAGGACGCGGTCAATCACGGCGTCCAGGCCGTCGGGCGTCGCGCCGAGGCGAGCGATGACCGACTTGCGGATCTCCTGGCGCAGGTCGGCCTCTTCGTCATAGCGCCCCCCGACGCCCTTCTGCCGCTTCAGTTGGACGCCCAGTTTCTCCGCTCGCTCGCGCGCCACGTCGGTCACGATGACGTCATTCGTGACGTCCAATTCCTTGACACCCTGGGCTGCCAGCGTCTCAATATCGCGCGCGGTGTAGATCTTCTTCATGATGCTGCCTCGCTTTTAGACCCCTTCCAGCGATTCCAATGCCTCTACCGCGGCGCGCTTCGCCGTCAGTGCCTCGGCCTCGGTGCCGGAGAGCCACATGCGCCCGAACCTTCCCACCGAGGAGACGTGAACGATCTTGATGTTGGCTGCCTTCTCTGCCTCGTTGGTGGCATAATTGATGTAGGCCGCCGGGGCACATTCCAACACGAGAAGCGTCTCACCGGCCACCAGCATACCGGCGCGGCGGAAGCGATTCAGCAGTTGCGCCTGGTACGGGTCCACGTTCGTGATCACCTGAATAGAGACCACTTCGGGCTTCTTGCGGTCCTTCTCCTTCAGGTTCAATTCTTTGAGGATCACGCGGCCCGCTTCCAGTACGGCTGCTTGCGACAGAGAGTGAACTTCCAACATGCCGAATTCGCGCTCTACGATCTGCGCGCCCGGCTTGGCTTCGGTGGCCTTGACCGCCACGTCCACCACCCGGAAGACCTCGTTGCCGGGGGCTATCTCCACGTAGAGGGCGGCCATCCCCTCAATCGGCAGGTCGCCCTGGGTGATGGTTCCCACGTAGGCCGCGAATTGCGGCTGCATGCGGTCAAGGTAGGAATAGACACGTAGTTGGACAGCCTCCGCCATGGATGGTTATCCTTTCCAAGAATATGTATCCAGGCCCCCACCCCTGGGGTGTATCTCAGAATGGGGGCACGTTCCTGTATGTACCCAATGGCCCCCACCCCCGCGTGCGGGACGCTTCGCGGCCAACCCTCCCCCGTAAAAGGAACGGGGGAGGGCGAGGGGCTGGATACCCTCCCCTGCGCAGCGGGGGAGGGCGAGGGTGGGGGCGTGCTTCATCCTTGCAGCGCGTCGTGCATCGCGATCCCCAATGGCGTGACGAACAGAGGCCGCCCGGGCACCGTGGTCGGCACGCCCACCACTTCCTCTACCACCTGGGCGATGCCCGGATAGGCCGCCGTGCCGCCGACCAGATAGACGTGCTCCACAGGATAACGAGCGATGTGGCGGGCGACAATGGTGCCGACCTTCTCCATCACCGGGCGCACCAGCGGAAAGAGCCGGGCCTGCTCGGCGGGGTTCGTCTTGAGGGCCTCGGCCTTCTCAAACGGGATGCGGAGCGCACCAGCGATGACGAGGGTGAAGTGCGTCCCGCCGGTAGCCTCGTCTGCCGTGTAAATGACGTTCCCATCCTGGAAGACGGCGACGCCCGTCGTCCCGCCGCCCACGTCCACCACCGCGCCGTTGCGCACCTGCAGGACAGCGTTGGCTGCCGTAGGCTCGTCCACCACCCCCGTACACTCCAACCCGGCGGCATATAGGACGTTGGCCGTGGCACGCACCTCCACGCGCGGCACGCCCGGCGGATAGCCGGTGGCCGCGTGGGTCAACTCTCGCCCTAGCCGTGCCTCCACCTGCCGCTTCAGTTGCCGCAGGAGGTCAATCGCGCCGATGAAATCTACGACCAGGCCATCGCGCACGACGTTCGCGAAGCGATAGGTTCCGGCGAGGGGATGCTTTTCGGCGTCCAGCACCGCCAGGACGGTGTAGGCCGTGCCCAGGTCCACGCCGACGTACCGCGGTTCCACGAGGCCGTTAGTGCGCGCCTGGCCGCCCTGCATGACGGCCTCGGCCTCTTCCAGATATGAGTCCAGATGCGGATTCATCACGCCTCAGGGCTTGGCCGGAGGCGGCGTGGCGGCCCCCTCCGGGTAGCGCGCGGGGCGCGAGCGCGGAACCCCCAGCCGGATGGCATCAGGAGATACCGCGGTGTCCGCCTCGTAGCGGACCTCCACCTTCCAGGTGTTGATGAAATCGCGCGCGCCCGGCGAAAAGCGCGTGTCCGGCGGCACGCTCAAGGTGATGCCGGGCCGCGGCTGTTTCACCTGCGCGCGAATCTCTACCTCGGTCACGATAGCCATGCCGGTCTCTCAGCCCTTCGTGCCTTGCGGCAGAATCATCTCCACGTCCTCGTGCGGGCGAGGGATGACGTGCACGCTGACCAGTTCACCGACGCGCTGGGCCGCCGCCGCGCCCGCGTCCACCGCGGCTTTCACCGCGCCGACGTCGCCCCGCACCATGACAGTGACGTAGCCGCCGCCAATGTACTCGCTGCCGATGAGCTTGACGTTGGCCGCCTTCACCATCGCGTCGGCTGCTTCAATAGAGCCGACCAGCCCTTTGGTCTCAATCATGCCCAGGGCTATCATCTGGATGTCCGGCATGGATGCCTCCTTGAGATGTGTACAGAATGCCAGCCGATTCCTATGCCCTCGCCCTCTCCCAACCCCTTCCTCTCCCAAATATGGGAGGGGGGGGCAGGGGGTGAGGGCTTACTTTTCCTATCTTCCGATCTGCGTCATCACCCGCCGCACGATGGTCTCAATATCCTGGTCGGACATGGATTTCCCTGCCGGGACGGGCGTGGTTGCTGCCGTTGTCGGCACAGTCGCTGCGGCCGGCGGCGGCTTCGTCTCGTAGGCCAATCGCTTCACGTTCAGGACGTGGTGCACGGTGATGTTGTCGCTGCTGACGCTGCCGCCGATGCCGCCTGTCGCCAGGGTCATGGAAGGCATCAGCCCGGTGGTGACGCCGACGGAGCCGAGGGTTGCCATCGTATTGACCACGATGCGGAAGGCCGGTTTCTCCAGCCCAAAGGCCAGGATAACCTGTTCATCCCGCGCGTGCATAACCAGCGTGTGGCCGTCGCCGCCGAACTT
Organism: Anaerolineae bacterium; assembly: GCA_020853075.1. Lineage (GTDB taxonomy): Bacteria > Chloroflexota > Anaerolineae > JADYZS01 > JADYZS01 > JADYZS01. The sequence goes on from JADYZS010000264.1 coordinate 20,927, forward strand.
CAGGAGCCCAATGCAGCGCTCGCAACCGGCGTGCCAGCCTTCTTCCTCGTACCATCCTATCACCGTCGTCAGTTTCTCGCGCGAGAGGGGGTAGGCCGCGCCGACGCCATCCAGCCGGGCGATAAGGATGCGCGCCTGGGCCGGCACCTGGATCCCGGCCATCTCTGCCAATCGTTGCGGCGTCTTGCCCACCGATTTCGGGTTGATGGCGCCATCGGCGGAGAAGAGAACCTTGCCCAAGGCGTCGGCCTGGGCCTTGTTCACAAAGTAAGCCCCGTTCTTCTCCATCTCTGAGGCCAACTGAGCCGCGATGGGTTTGTCGGCCACCACCGCCTGTTCGGTGGCGCAAATCACGCTGTTATCAAAAGCCTTGCTGTTGACGATGTCGCGCGCGGCTTTCACGACGTCTGCGCTGCGGTCCACGTAGCAGGGGACGTTGCCGGGCCCCACTCCGTAGGCGGGCTTCCCGACGCTGTGCGCGGCTTTCACCATCGCCGCCCCGCCCGTGGCGAGGATCAGCGATACCGCGTAATGGCGCATCAGTTCCTGCGTCCCCGGCAGTGAAATCTTGGTCATGCAGGTCACGAGCCCCTTGGGCATTCCCTGCGCCTCGCCCGCTTCGGCCATGACGCGCACCGTTTCCAGAGAGCACTTCACCGCCGACGGATGGGGCGCAATGATGATGCCGTTGCGAGCCTTGACCGCGATCAGCACCTTGAACATCGCCGTAGAGGTCGGGTTCGTGCTGGGCGTCAGCGCGGCGATGACGCCGACGGGCCAACCGATCTCAACCACCTTGCGTTCCTCGTCGCGCCGGATGACACCAACGGTCTTGATGGTGCAGATGGACTCCCAGACGTCGCGGCTGGAGAACTGGTTCTTGACGACCTTGTGCGGGACGTTGCCGTAATCGGTCTCTTCCACGGCCATGCGCGCGAGTTTCTCGGACTCGCGATAGGCAGCCTCGGCCATGGCCGTGCAGATGCGATCTACCTGCTCCTGGCTGAAACTGAAGAAGGCGCGCTGCGCCTCGCGGGCGGCAACGGCCATCTGGCGCGCCTCTTGCATGGATTGCAGGTCAAGGTCATACTGGTCGGCCATGTTGCCTCCCTCTCATAGCAAAAACTTCCCCTGCGCAAACACCTTGCGCCCGTCTAGCCAGATCGCTCCCTCCCGGCGCAGGTCTTTGACGATATCCCAATGCAGGTTGGACTCCACCACGCCGCCGTTCTCTTTATACGCGCGCCCCATCGCCAGGTGGATGGTGCCGCCCATCTTCTCGTCAAAAAGGGTCTCAAAGACGTAGCGGTCTATGCCGTAGTTGACGCCGACGCCGAACTCGCCGATGAAGCGCGCGCCCGCATCGGTGTCCAACGCCTTGTGCAGCAACTCCTCGTCATCATCTGCTGTGGCTTTGACGACCCGCCCGCCCTGGAATTCCAGGCGGATGCCATGAATCTTGCGGCCCAGGTAGAGGCCGGGGAACTCAAAATAGACCTTGCCCTCCACCGAGGTCTCCACCGGCGCGGTGAAGAACTCGCCATCGGGGATGTTCTTGTCGCCGTCGGCCAGTTTGTAGGTACGGCCTGCGGTGGAGAAGGTCAGGTCGGTGTCGCGCCCAACGATGCGTACCTGGGTTGCCTGTTGGAACGTCTCTTTCCACTTCTCCCACTGTTTGGACTCGGTGGCCCAGTCGCGCACGGTGGCATTGAAGAAGAAATCGGTGGCCTCGTCCAGGCTCATCTCGGCCCTTTGGGCGAAGGCTTCCGTGGGCACGCGGCAGATGACCCAGCGCGTGCTATCCACCCGCAGGTTGCTTAGTTGCCCGACCACGGCACTGTGGGCGGCCAGTCGCTCCGCGGGGATGTCGTGCAGTTCGTGGGGGTTGCGGATGGCGCGCAGGCCGATCCAGACGTCGGCCCATTCAATGGACCAGCGATCCACCTCCGGCGTCCAGCGGATCTGCTCGTCGCTGCCGTACTTGAGGAGCGCGCGTTCAAAGTAGGCGGAGTTGAAATAGACCTCGGCAAGCCCGCCGGCTTTGACGGTCTCTTTATAGACCTCTTGCGCCAGCGGCATCGCCTCCGGCTCAATCATATAGACGAGAACTTTCTCGCCGCGCTGCACGCGCGTGGAGTAGTTCACCAGGATATTCGCTAACTGGTTGTAGCGTGTGTCCATAAGTTCCTCTAGCAGACTATCTCATAAGTCAGCGGATTGACTGCGTCATAGCGGATTAGCGGATGGCCCTCGCGTGGCAGCAACTATCCGCTCATCCGCTACGCGTAGCATCCGCTGACCCTGGACAGCCCCGCGGCTTCTACCCTTCCACCTGTGGCAGAATCATCTCCACGTCCTCGTGGGGGCGCGGGATGACGTGGACGCTGACCAACTCGCCGACGCGCTGGGCCGCCGCTGCGCCCGCGTCCACCGCGGCCTTCACCGCGCCGACGTCGCCCCGCACCATGACGGTGACGTAGCCGCCGCCGATCTTCTCCTTGCCGATCAGTTTCACGTTGGCGGCTTTCACCATGGCATCGGCGGCCTCTATGGAGCCGACCAATCCCTTTGTCTCAATCATGCCCAACGCGATCATCTGGATATCAACTGGCATGGATGCCTCCTGGGGGTATGCGAACCAAGTTATGAGCTAGCCATCGGTTAGAAACTGACGGCAGATGGGTTGTATCACCAGCCGTCGGATTTATCCGATGGCGGCTTACGGCTTGAAGACTCACGCCTTGCGGAAGGTAACTTTCCCCTCCACTTCCAGCGAGTCAAGGATCGCCATGATGACGGCGTCCACCGGCGTGTCGCGGGTTTGGCGCGTCTGGCGGGCGGAACTTCCCTGGGCGATGAGCACCAATTCCCCCTCGCCGGCGCCCACGGCATCTATCGCCACGATGGGCTTCCCGACCAACTGGTTGTCCACCGTCGCCTCGCGCACGACCAGTAACTTCAGCCAATTGAGCCTATCCTCTTTCATGGTGGATATGGCCGAACCGACTACCCGCGCGATGAGCATGGGCTATTCATCCTTGTATCGCACTCGTGACCCGCTCGGCCACCGGGAAGGGCGGTTGCACCAGCCAGCGCTCGCCGCGTTTGCGTCCGGCCTCCACCTGTTCTCGCAAATAGGGGAGGCTCCGGTCTATGACGAGGCGCACGTCGGCCCCGTATTCCAGCATGTCGCGGTCGGTGAGGCCGTCGGCCACGACCAGGATCGGCCTCTGGGTTGGGTGGATGTCGCGCCGGATCACGGTGATTTTCCCCTCGCCCCAGGTGTTGGGTTCCTTCAAGGTGCTGGTGAGCCGCCCGTTGACCGTCGTGTTGCGCATCCCGATCACGCGCTCGTGCGCGAAACCGAGGCGGTGCGCACCGGCCCTCACGATCACTTCACTGGTGGCCGTGATGACCCAGGTCGCGATGCCCGCTCCTTCCAACCGCATCCGCAACTGGCCGATCTGCGGGTAGAGCCGCAACCCTGTGGGGATGCTCTCGGCATCGTTTCTACCGTCGGGAGCCGGGATGCTTTCCTTCCCCAGCGGACGGCGTGATTCCTCTTCTAAGATCAGGTCGCTCAACGCTTCCACCTGGTTCGGCGTCATCCCGGCCAAGATCTGCGTTTGCCAGCCGTAGGCCCGATCACCGAGCCGCCGGCTGAGAAGGCGGAAGGAGCGCGCCAGTTGCCAGCGCAGGGCATCTATCGTGGCCCTGGCTGCCCTACCCGGTGCGGCGAAGGCGGCCTGCCAGGCAATAAGGAGCGCGTCTCGCTCGTCGTCTGCCGTGAGGATATCCCACAGGGCAGGATCGGCAAAGGGCGGCGCGCGCCGCGTACAGGCGCCATAGAAGAAGGCATCGCCCAGGTCGCCCGCCAGACAGGTGTTGTCCCAATCAAAGACGGCGTGGGGAGGGTGAGCCGGATCGTAGGCAGGGCCACCCTTGCCACGCTGAGCGATCAGGTCGGCGAGGGCTTCCAGGTTTTCGGGCAACCAGCCGGGACCTAGGTCCAACTTGGCTTTCATATTCCGCTAAAGATGACGCAGGCGGCAGCGTGGCTCGTCCATGATGGCGTACAACTCGGCGGTTGTAGAGCCTATGGCGGCGGCGAGCGTATTCAGGCTGCCGAAGGAGTCGCTGTTGAGTTTGGCAATCTTCTCGCGCTCTTGCGCGCCGAGCCGTTGCCCCGCCAGGGTGCGCGCCGGGTCGGCCAGGAGGCGTGCCCGGCAACTCTGGCAATTGTAGGCATGACCGATTACCATGAGCAATTCCCGGTCAGTCATGGGCGTTTTGCGCTCGCTTCCTGGACGATTTTGACGCCTGCGCTGGCTCCCACGCGGGTTGCGCCGGCCTGGATCATGCTTTGCGCATCTGTCAGGCTGCGGATGCCCCCCGCCGCTTTCACACCGATCCCTGAGCCGACGACGCGCCGCATCAGGGAGACGTCGGCCACCGTCGCGCCGCCCGGCCCGAACCCCGTGGAGGTCTTGACGTACTCGGCACCGGCGGCCTGGGCCAAGACTGAAGCCTCTACTTTCTCCTCATCGTTAAGCAACACCGCTTCAATAATCACCTTGAGGATCGCGCCGCGCTCGTGGCAGGCACGGGCGACCAGGTCAATGTCTTGCTCAACGGTGCGGTAGTCTTTGGACTTCAGCGCGCCGACGTTGATGACCATATCCAATTCGCACGCGCCCAGGGCGATGGCTTGTTCGGCCTCATAGACCTTGACTGCCGTCAGGGTCGCGCCGAGGGGGAAGCCGACGACTGTGCACACCAGTACCGGCGCCCCTTGCAGCAACTCGGCACAGAGCCTGACCCACGTCGGGTTGACGCAGACGGTGGCGAAGTTGTGTTGACGCGCTTCGTGGCACAACTGCCGCACCTGTCCTTCCGTCGCATCGGGCTTCAGGAGCGTGTGGTCTATCAGCCGCGCCAGGTCGGCAGCGACGCCGCCAACCCCCAGCGCGCCGCTGAGGCGGTCCGCACCGGCAGCCACAGCCGTCCGGCAGCGATCCGCGCAACGGACGATGCAATCTCCCCGGCAATCGGCACAGGCCGAGCCGCCGGTTTCTTGCTGGCGCAGGGTCGCCATGACCTCGCGCGTGACGGTGGTGATGAGATCGCTCAGTTCTGCGGGATACATGTGCACACCTGAGACCTTTAGTACCTATCCTAAAATTCATGGGAGAAGAGCAAGTAGGGGTCAGCGGATGCCTTCGGCGTAGCGGAATAGCGGATAATCCCCTCGCAGACAGCCGTTATCCGCTATTCCGCTACCTATCCGCTGAC
>JADYZS010000265.1 GCA_020853075.1 Anaerolineae bacterium
CTACCCTCGGTTGGCCCTGGAAGACCTCCAACGCCGCCACGAAATCGCTCCGCAACTCCTTCTCCGCCTCGCGGCGCACCAGGAGATACTGGAAGCGGTCTTGCGGCCCGTTCTCTTGCAACTGGAATCGTTGGCCGTCGGCCACGATGACCGTCTCACCGGTACCGCCGGGCATGGCAACCAGGAGACCCTTGTCTCCCTGCTGCCAGAAGGCGCGCCAGGGCTTCTCGCCTGCGGCATAGGCAGGCCGGGAGAGGAACTGGTAGCCGCTGCCGCGATAGCCGCGAATGCGTATGGGGTCCTCGTTGGTGCTCAAATCAAAACCACGAGGGTCGCCATAAGGAACGTCAGAACCGGCCAGCGTCCCCGGCTGCGGCTCACCCAGAGCCAACCCTTCGGCCCGGAAGGTCGCATCGCTGGCGTGGAGGGAGTATTCGTGGCATGTGCCCCCCTGCACGCGGAAGAGGTCAAAGAGGTAGGCCGTGCCGTCAGCGGGATCGCGCACCAGGCTGAGGCAGCGGCGATAGAGAGAGACGCGTTCGGGGTAAGCATCCTCAGCAGAGGCATCGGCCACCTTGACGCGCTCGCTCAGATAGGCAAGATGGAGTCGCCCACTGGCGATAGGCTCTTGCTTGCGGGCGTCCACGGTGACGGTGGCATGACTGATATTGTGCTGGCTCCAGCCCACATAGATGGGAATCATGTAACCGTCGGTCAGGCCGATCTCCTCTAACCACGCCCGCCCCTGGCCGAACATCGCCAGAGAGAGTTTATCGGCGTGGCTATGGGTCGTGAAGGGGAGAGAGGGCCCATAGAAGAGCATCGCTTCCAGCCAGCCCGCAGATGAGGCCCGCTCGCGCAAGGTGGAGAGGAAAGAAGCCGTGCCGTACCGCCGCCAGCCTGGGGGCGATTCTTCACCGCGTCCAAAGACGGTGCGCAAGGGCCGCGTCAGATAAAGGCCGATCCCCTCTCGCCAGAAACTCTCAAGGTATGATGCAGCCTTGGTCGCCTCTTCTCTTAACGCATAACGGCTCTCGCCCCACTCGGCGCGGGCAATGGGCGCAAATGGGGCGCTAAACTCGGTATTGTGGTGCGCGTCGCCCAGAGCCAGCCCCGCGCCTGTTTCCAACGAGCGCACATCAAAGAGGAAGTCCACCATCTGCTTCAAGCGGGGATTCCCGTAGAGATTCACCTGAGGAAGCAGGGCTTCGGCCACGAATAAGATCGCCAGGACCATGGCAGCATGGTAACCCGTGCTGTTGTCGTTCCAAAGGCCACCCTCCCAAACCGCGTTACTCAGGAACAGGCTCATGTTCTCGGCGGCGTAACGCAGGAGTTCTTCATCCTCGGCGGCGCGGGCACAGGTGGCGACACCTTGCAACAGGCTTGCCCCCATGTTCACGGCCTGTAGCAAAGGGTGATCGTGGTAGATGCGCCGCATAACCTGGGCGGCGTGGCGCAGCAAGCCGTTCTCAATGATCTTCTTTTCGTCTTCACGCACCTGGCCGCTGTCCTTGATGTAAATATAGGCGTTCGCCAGGGCGCGCACGAAGCGGCCTTCCTGGTCGTGGTCGCTGATGGGAACCCACCAGGACGGCGGCGCCCACGCTTCGGTGCAGCGATTGTCGGTGCGGGGATAGACCTCGCCGATGGCAGCAAGGATCGTCGCGGCCTGCCGCGCGGGGCGCGGGTCGCCGGACAACAAATACTCTACGGCCAACGCAGAGCAAGCCTGACGCAACTCTGACCAGACGAAGCGGTAGTAGTCGGCAGCGAAGAAATAGCGTTGGTCGTAGGTGATGCTGCCGGGGCGACGATCCAGCCAGCCGCGGCCATCGGGGTCGGGAAAGTCGGCGTTGGGATAGACCTCGCCGCCGATCCGGCAGCGCACCTGGCCGGGGTGATCCAGGCGGTATTCATAGACCGAGCGGGAGCCGCCGTGCAGGGGACAGCCGTAGGTGTTGGCGTAGTTCCAACTGCGAATCTCCGGCGGCGGGACAAGAGCGCGCAGACCGGGCTCGTCCCAGGTGGCCCAGCGCGCAGCGAGGGCGCGCTGCTCCTGAACCAGCCTTGCCAACCACACATTCTCGGCGGCGTTGGCGCGGGCCTGCTCGCGCAGCGTTGCAGTTCTTGCTGTTGTCATCTGATGGGGCTCTCCCGGTGTCCGCCGTCTTATAAGGTAGAAACGGCCATCTCCAACCACCAGCGACGCGTACCGTGCGCGGGCACGACCATCACTTGCTCCGGGCCATAGTCGCTCAACCTGTCTCCGGGTGCGCTGATCGGTTCCAGACCGATGTGACGCAGGCCACCAGGGCCCGGCCAGCCGCCACGGTTGTACCAAATATCCAGGTAAGGAACCTCCGTAGCAGGCCAACGCAATTCCAGGCGCACCTTTGCGACCACGTCCGTCCAGGCGCAATAGCCTTCCTTCACAGGTGAGGCCGTCAGGTACTTCGCCACGCCGTGAACAGGGAAGGCCGACATGTCGGTCAGGTAAGGAGCAGCGTCGGTCTGTTCCAGGCGTGGAGCAAAGATATCGGAACCGGAGATGTAGGTGCGGCGATAGGGGACATTGGCAGGCAACGTCAAGCGGACGGCGTCCGTCATCGGCACGAGAACGTGTGCGGCCCACAGACCCCGTAAGGGCGACTCCCCCAGATTTTCCACACTGTAGTCGGTGCGTAAACGGTTCGGCGCTACGAAGCGAAGCCGCTTGCGCAGGCGATAGGGGAAGCGGCCATCCTCACATTCCAGGATCAACGCATCGACCTCTTTGTGCCAATTCCAGCCGATGGCCCACACGTCGCCGTGGTCGCCCAGGGGCAGCCCTGCCCAGGGCGACTCGGGGTAGGCGCATGGTTCCAGCGTGGGGAACATTTCGTCAAAACCGTAGGCGTCGCGATCCCGATATTGGGTGGCGTCGGGCGGGCCGAGAGGGCGCGCTGCGGGAGCGAAGAATTCGTACGCCGGGGTGTGGAGCCGGAGGCTCGTCATCTTCGCGCCCCAGGCAGGTACAAGGTCTGCGGTCACCGCGGAGGAACTGAGGCTGACGATCTCACGAGAAGAAATAAGTGCTCTCGTCATCTCGCTGGCTCCCTTCTGGCAGGCCCAAGACCCGCCATTGCATGTGCCGGGCTACACTGAAAACCCATGATACCACAAAAGGAAGCAAACGAGAATATCGCGGAACCGGCCCTCACCCCCTTGGCCCCCTCTCCCAAAATTGGCCGCGAAGCGTCCCGTCGCTTGCACCTAGTCGGCGCAAGCCGACAGGCACGCGGGAGAGAGGGGGTAGGGGGTGAGAGCCCCAGTGCTGTTGCTTCCGCGACGCGCCGCCGCGACGAGAAACACCACCTCGCGCGCCAGCGCGCGCCACGTATCGTCGGGCACGCCGTCGTGATGGCAGGATTGACAGCGCAAATCACAGGGGTCGTTGACCGCATCCACCACCAGGAATCGTCCCTCAGCCGTCACGCCGATTTCGGTTGAGAAGAGGCGCAGGCCCGCGATGGTCGCGACGGCGCGCGATATCTGGCGCAGCGCGCCCAAACCCCAATTTGCTTCGTCTTGATAGGTGACAGGCGCATAGGCGTGGCTCTCGCGATCCCACCAGCAGGGAAAAACCGTACCGCAGGCATGTAGGACGCGGAACCAGGCGGGCCGCTCGCCCAACTGCGCCGGGACAACTTTCTCTTGCACCAGGTATTTGTCGTCGGCAAAGGCAAGGCGGGCCCGTAACACGTCCTCCCACGACGTTGCTTCTTCTATTACGCCAGCGCCACCGCCACCGTGGGCCGGTTTCACGTAGAATGAATCACCCAGGGGCGTGAGTGCAACCGCTGCCGGGTGTGGCTCCTGGTCATGGGGGGCGAGGATATAGGTGTAGGGAACCAAGAGGCCCGCGGCCAGACATTCCAGGTGCATCGTCGCCTTGTCAATGGCCCACACGCTACGCCGGTAGGGATTGACGTGGTGGGGAACATTCGTCTCTGCCCAGCGCGCCCAAGGATGGAAAACCGGAGCCGCGTCCCAGGCCCGGTCCAGGAACGCTTGAAATGACAGGTTACCGGCGGCCACGGCCTGAGTCACTTCGGCCACGTTGGTATGCGTAATGGGGAGGCAACTAAGTCCGAAGCGGTGGCAGGTCTCTTGCATCAGCGCGACGAAGTCTGCGTCGTAGGGCCATTCCCAGGCCAGTCCGAGGTCATAAGTTACCATGAGACCATTGTTTCCACGAGTTGTGCTATCTTCGGGGGCACAACCTTTCGCCGGGTTCGGCGTTTATTGTATTGAGAGATGAATACGAACTCCGGCGCTCTCCGGCAGCGTGCCGGTCTCCTGCTTCTGGCGCTCTTCTTCATCACCGCTCTGCAAATCCCCCATCCTTCTCCGGTGTGGGGCGAAGGGAACTCCGCGGGACATTTGCGGTCCTTAGGCGACGACGCTCTTCCACCGCGTGTCTATCTTCCCATCGCCTCCGGTGCAGAGTCCAACGGGCCAATGGTGGAGGTTCGCGCGCTCTGGGTCACCCGTTGGGATTATGCCAGCCCCGCCGACATCCGCACGATTGTCCGCAAAGCAGCGGATGCTCACTTCAACGTGATTTGGCTGCAAGTGCGCGGCCAGGCCGACGCCTACTATCGCTCGTCGCTGGAGCCGTGGGCCGCGCGGCTCAGTGGCACATTGGGCCGCGACCCCGGTTGGGATCCGTTGGGCATCGCCATCGCCGAGGCCCACGCCGCCAGGTTACAACTCCACGCGTACGTCAACGTCTATCCTGCCTGGCTGGGCACGACACCCCCCGCCCATGCCGCACCGGAGCCGATGTACCACGCCTTCAATGGACTATTTGGCAACTTATGGGTTATGTGGAACGACCAGGGGCAGCCGATGGCGTTGCGCTCCGACGACTATCTCTACGCCAACCCAGCCTATCCGCCCGTGGCCGACCACGTGGCCGACGTGGTACAAGACCTGGTGAGCCGTTACGAGGTGGACGGCGTACATTTGGACCTGGTGCGCTACGCCGGCCCCCGCTATTCCTACGACCCCAAGAGCAATGCTGCTTATGCCGACGCAAAGGAGAAAGAGCCGGGGCTGAGCCGTCCCGAATGGCAGCGGCGGCAAATCACCCGGCTGGTGGGGCGTTTGCGGGAGGAACTGCGAGCGACGCGACCATACGCCTGGCTTTCCGCCGCGGTGTGGCCCGCTTATCGCGACCATTGGGATTGGTGGACGGGGCCCGACGGCTACGATGGCTATTACCAGGATTCCGCCGGCTGGCTTCTGGGCGGGAAGGCCGATGCCATCGCGCCGATGCTTTATACCTCAAACATCTTGGGCGACAACTTCGGCTTCCAGGCCATAGACCCCTTCACCTTGCAGCGTGAGGAATCCTTGATGGCAGAGGTGCTCAACAACCCGACCCGCTACCAGATTCTGGTGGATGATTTCCTGTCGCTGGCACAAGGGAGAGTTGTGCTGCCCGGCATCTACGGTGACTATCCGGAGTTCTACTACATTGCCGAGCGCATCCAATGGGCACGGGAGGCCGGTGCGCGCGGCCAGGCCATCTTCTCCTACCGACTTCTCAACGACCGGGCCTATTGGGACGAACTCCTTGCAGGCCCCTACGCGCGTTCCGCGATTCTACCGACCTTCCTCACGTCTCCTTGAGTCCCTGGTGTCGCGCGCGGGCCGATTGCAGCAACGGATTAGGCTACCACAGACAACGCACGTATATCTGAGACTCTTCTATTTCTTGTTCACTTGCCCTGAGCAGGTGCAGTTGTCCCATAGTAGCATTGAATGAACTCCTCAGGACGCAAAACCTCAAACGAAGCACCAACCAAATCGGACAGAAAGTGCCGGTTATCCGAGATCAAGTATTTCGCCTCTTGCCATTCTACAAATCCACCTATCAACGCATCTGCTTTCTCCGGCAGACCGAGACTAACGTATTTCTCTACCAACGCAACTGGCACAGGCTCATCAACGATCTTGACCCGGGGAGCTTTACTTAA
>JADYZS010000266.1 GCA_020853075.1 Anaerolineae bacterium
GAACTACAATGGTTGACCAACCGGCGGCGCGCGCCAGTTCGGCCTGCGCGATGGCATCTACGGCTGCTATGTAAAACACACCGCTGGCTGAGCTGTTCAGAGGCACGTTGGGCGCGCCATCTGTGAGGATGATCATGATGTTGTTTGCATTGTTGGTCAACGGCGAACCGGGATTCGTCCCGCCTGCAATCGCTGCTTCAATCCCATCTGCCGTTGGCGTCCAACCATCTGATACTAGCGCATCTACAAACGAGTTGGGTGGTGACCCATTCCAACCGGAGGTGGCGATACTGGCTGCGGGAAACCCCTGGAAGGAGGTGAGCCGCCAGTTAGTCCCGGGCATGCCAGACTCAACAGCGGCCATGAAACTCTTGATGCTGGTTTTATATAGATCCAGATTGCCGCCAAAGTCAGCGGCGATGCTCCCGCTAACATCCACCACAAGATGGATGTCCGCCGCGGTGCATTGGCCTTGGATGACGGGCCCCCCCGTCGTCGGCTCAGCGGTGATGACGGTTAGCTTAACCCGGTCAATCTCTACGCTCCGGGTGCCGGTCTGAGAGGGAACCTCAATCCGGAAGGTGATGGTAGCGTTGCCCGCCTGGGCCTGCACGTATTGGCGGAAGGCATCACCATCGTTGGAGGAGAAGGTCTTTGTGGAAAACGTGCTGCTCGTCCACGTTTGCGTAGCGGTGAGGTTGTTGCCAACGTCGTCCGCGACGCGGCTCTGCGGGTCGGACGTAGTAGTTCGTCTTCCCCGGACGCTGATCGTTACGCCGAGAACGGTCTGGCCCGCTGTGACGGGGTTGTTAAAGGTGACGGCAAGATCGTTCCCGTCCGTGATAACGGGGCCGCTGCTGTCCTCGGAAGTTGCGCCGGCAGGGGTTGACGAGGTCGGAAAGTCCGGGCCGTAGGTCTTCGCGTCCACACTCTGAACGTTCACCCAAAGCCCTGTGATAAGGAACAAGGCGAGCAGCAGGCTCAGGACTCGTGCGCTGGTTTTGGCAGAAGAGCTGTTCCCATGGCGATGCACCCTTGTTGATTGTAGCTGGTGGATGTGGTTCTTGTGCATATCGGCTCCTATATTGGCTTGTTGTTTGAGCAAGTCCCTCTCCCATCAGAGACCGCCCCCCTGGCAGCCCTGCCAACTGCCGTAGTTCCTCCCGTTAGAGGAGGCCGCAAGATTCCGCAATGACATGAGGTGGGAATGAAAGGCGCGCTAGTACCAGAGTACTAGATTGTGCTAAATCATACTAGCACACTGTCTATGGGGGTGTCAACGATTTAGGGGCCTGTTAGACCGATTGTAAGGTAATTGTAAGTCAATTCACGATGCCAATTGCTCCGATGTTCACAAGACACATCCCATCTGCCTGTCAGGTGCCTGTTCTGATGATGTCTTTCAGCACCTGCCGGCTCACCGCTCGGTTCTCAGAACAGACGAAGCCCGCCACCCTTTAGGGGTGGCGGGCTCTGTTGACTTGTGCGAGGGAGGGAACCGGCTGAGGTTACTGCCAGATCAGGACGAGACGGGTGACCGGCGCTCCCAGTTCAAACAGGCGCTATCGTCTCAGGAGAGCCTCTTCTGCCTGCTTAATCTCCTGCTCTATGTGCTTGAGGAGTTGTTCCTGATCTTCCTCTTTCCAGCCGAGCCTTTGCAAGATCGCGATGGCTTCCTCAGCGAAGATGAATGGATAGTCCTGATTCGCTACGCCGACACCTGCGTTGAGACAGACGGTATTAGCGATATGTACCGCCGCTACCAGGGAACTGGCTGGTTGTTGCTGGCCGGGGTCGTGGTGGAAGCGCACGGCAGCCACCAGGTCTTCGGGGAGTTGCCAACTCTGCGCGATCATGGCCCCGATTTCGGCATGATCGTAGCCGGTCAGTTCCCGCTCAAATTGTACCAGGGAAGAGCGGGTCTGTTCATCCAACGGGCGCTGTTGGGCGCGCGCCTGCTCTTGCACAACCCGGTTGAGCGCCAACTTGCCGATGTCGTGGAACAAGCCCCCCATGTACGCATTGTGCACCGGATAGATGCGTAGTCGCTCGGCCACCCAGTGGGCGCCCATGGCGACGCCGAGCGAGTGTCGCCAAAGCATCCCCCGCTCCAGCAGATAGCCGCTGAGGGGGGCCGTCATCATCTGCTGCAAGGAAGCGGCATAGATCAGTTGCTTCGTCTGTTCAAAACCGATGTAGCCGATGGCTTCGTCCACGCTGGTGATACGCCGGGCCAGGCCGTAATAAGCCGAGTTAGCCATCGCCAGCGTGCGTCCGGCCAGGGCTGGGTCCATGATGATGAGGCGCGCGACGTCCGGGCGCCGCGAGCGCGGGTCGCGCATCACTTGCAGAACACGCGTCGCCACCTCCGGTAGTGGCGGTAATTCCCGTATGAGTGCAGGAACCTGTTTCAGCGAGGATGATCTCTTGGTAGTGGCTGTCCTGGAAAGCACGACCCCCTCCCTCCCTCGTTCTACCCTTCTCTTACAGTTACGCGCACCCCATCATAGCATGGACTCAGGGCTATCACAATAGGCCATCGGTTCCAATCTCACTACGTTTTCTTTACATCTGCCTTACGCGGTCTTTATCCACCGCGGGCGGCGAATCTGCTATAGTGTCCCTAAGAACCTGTCCTAAAAATCATAGAAGATGAGCAAACAGAGGTCAGCGGATGCCTGCGGCGTAGCGGATGAGCGGATAATGCCTATCTACGAGGGGGTTATCCGCTAATCTGCTACCTATCCGCTGACCGGAAATCGACCCCCCGCGTTTTTCGGATAGGTACTAAAGATAACAGTTGGTCTAGCCAAGGACCAAGTCTGCGCGGGCATCGGCATAAAATGTAGGTAAGGTATCACAGCGGCGACAGTAGGATTGAAATCCCATTGCATACTCCGCGAGGCTGGCATATAAATAATATGGGGGATTTCATGGGGGCCTCGGCGGTGAGTATCCCTATTCGCTGTACCGGCTTGAATGAAGAGAAGGAGGCAGGCCGTTTCAACGTGCTTACCTTCTGACTAACGCTGCGCCGCGGGGAATGCTTGAACAGCAGAAAACGGCGCTTTCCACCCCAGTGAGGGTATGGGCTCGGTAACGAGCCAGGAGCAAGAACGTGAGACTCAACATCAAAGCCAAGTTGTTGGGAGGCTTCCTTATCGTTATCGCGCTGATGGTAGCCATGATCGTCGTCGTGTATATGAACGTGCAGACCATCGGGCGTGCTACAGACCGCATGCTGGACGAGGAATTTCCCGTGGTGGACCACGCTATGAACATGATGATTCTGGCGCGCCAGGAGCAGGAAATCCTCACCGACCTTGCCATTTCCGGCAGCAGCGAGGGACGGAGAGAATTGGAGGAACTGCGTAAGAAGTTTGACGCCGAGGTCGCCGCTGTCCGGCCCCTGTTGGAGGGCAAAGAGGTTGCCCTGATGGAAGAGGCGGCGGCGGACGAGGAAAAGGCTTTAGCCACGGGCCTCACCATGGTTGATCTCTTCCTGGCCGGCAAACAGGAAGAGGGCCTGGTGAAGATGGAGGAATTTGATGCCGATTTCAGCGAGTTCATAGGCCAGCTGGAGGATATTGAGGCCTCTGCCAGTGCCGCCATGGATGAGGCCATGTCAACAACGGACCGGACACAGGCCTCTGCCGTCTCCATGTCGGTAGGGATCGGGCTGGTGGCAGCAATTATCGCGATAGTGCTTGGGTTGTACTTGTCTTTTCAGATCTCGCGGTCGGTCACAGCAGTTGCCCAGGCCGCCGAGCAGATCGCCACGGTGGACATGCAAACCCTGGCTACCGAGATGGATGCACTGGCGCAGGGCGACTTGAATCGCAGCCTCGCTGTGAAGGCCCAGACCTTGAATATCACCTCGCAGGATGAGATCGGCCAGATGGCGCAAGCCTTCAACGGCATGATCGCTCGCCTGCAGGAAGTTGGCACTACTTTCACGCGCATGATCGCCTATCTCAAAGAGATGGGCGCTGCCGCTGACACCATTGCCCGACAGGATCTGACGGCCAGCGTCACGCCGCAATCGGAGAAGGACGTGCTGGGCAACTCCTTCGCCCAGATGATCGCCAATCTGCGGGATGTGATCGGCCAGGTGCAGGAGAGCGCGAATCAGGTCGCCGCCACCAGCCAGCAGATCGGGGCTGCCTCGGAGCAGACCGGCCAGGCGGTGCAACAGGTGACAGCTACCATCCAACAGGTGGCCCAGGGTGTCGCCCAGCAGACGGCCTCCACCACCGATGCCGCGGCCCAGGTGAACGAGTTCACCAAAGCGGTGGACGGCATCGCCAAGGGTGCGCAGGAACAGGCCCAGGCGGTGCAGAACGCTTCGGGCAACGTCAGCCAGTTGGCCGAGTCGGTGCAACAGGTGGCGCAGGGGGCGCAGGCCAGCGCCTCGGCCAGCCAGCAGGCGGCAGAGACGGCGCAGAGCGGCGCGCAGACGGTGGAGCAAGCGGTGCAAGCCATGCTCGCCATCAAGGACACGGTGACCGATGCCGGGAGCAAGGTGGAGCAGATGCAGAAGTACTCCGCCCAGATCGGGGCCATCGTGGAAACCATTGACGACATCGCCGAGCAGACGAACCTGTTGGCTCTGAACGCCGCGATTGAGGCGGCGCGGGCAGGCGAGCAGGGTCGGGGCTTCGCGGTGGTGGCGGATGAGGTGCGGAAGTTGGCCGAACGCTCCGGCAAGGCGACGAAGGAGATCGCCCAGTTGATCCAGAACGTGCAGCAGGGGACGCAGGAGGCGGTAGCGGCGATGAACGTGGCCTTGCAGAAGAGCGAGGCGGGGTCGTCGCTGGCGGGGCAGGCCGGGGAGGCGTTGGCGGCGATCAATGAGGCGGTGCGCCAGGTGAGCGGGCAGGTGCAGCAGATCGCCCAGACGGCGCAGGAGATGAGTGGGGCGAGCGGGGAATTGGCGACGGCGATGGAGCGGGTCTCTGCCGTCGTGGAAGAGAACACGGCCACTTCCGAAGAACTGGCGGCGAGTGCCGGGAAGATCAACGATGCGGTGGAGAGCGTTGCCAGCATCAGCGAGGAGAACAGTGCGTCTGCCGAGGAGGTGAGCGCCTCTGCCGAGGAGATGTCAGCCCAGGTAGAGGAGATGACAGCGTCGGCGCAGAGCCTGGCGGCACTGGCTGAAGAGATGCAGGCGATGGTGGCGCAGTTCAATTTGGGGCAGGCGGTGCAGCATGTTGCTGCACCGAAGGCGGTCGGACGTCCGCTGGTTGCGAAGGCGGGCGCGCCTGCTCCTGCCAACGGGCACAAGCGAGAGATACAGGCGGCCACCGGGCGGCGCTAGGTTGCCGTAGGGTGTCATGTTGGGGATAGGGCTGTATGCCCCTATCCCCTTCACAGCATCACAAGGAGGCAGCATGACTACAAAGGATCAACTGAGCGAAGAACAACTGGTCGTCTTTGAACTGGCCGGCGAGTCTTATGGCGTGGAGATCAGCCGGGTGCAGGAGATAGACCGGATGCAGCAGATCACGGTTGTGCCGCGCACACCCGCGTTTGTGGAGGGGGTCATCAACCTGCGCGGGCGGATCACGCCGGTGGTGGATACCCGGACGCGGTTCGGCTTGCCGAAGGCGGAGGTGACCCCGCTCACGCGCATCGTGGTGGTAAAGGCCGGTGAAGAATGGGTCGGGCTGGTGGTGGACGCGGTATCGGAAGTGTTGCGGATACCGGTGGATTCCATAGAGCCGCCATCGGCGATGGTGACCACCGCAGATTCGGCCTATCTGCGGGGAATCGCCAAATTAGACCAGCGCCTCATCATCCTCTTGGATCTGGATCGCGTGCTGGACAAGGAGTTCCAAATCACGGCTATGGCTGTGGCGTGAGGACGTGCCGCGAGTCCCATAGAGGGTAGGCAACCGTTGCCAGGTGGTTGCCTACCCATGGGGGCTGGCAGAGGGTAATAAGGGTAGGTATTTCTATGAGTGACGTATTGCCAGAGTTAGATCGCCCCTCACCCTACCCTCTCCCCGGTGGGGAGAGGGTTTTAGGCCGACTCCCCTCTCCTGCGTACTCGCCGCTTGCGCCCTACGGGTGCGTTCTTCCCAACGCCTGCGGGAGAGGGGCAAGTCCCGTGGGCGCAGGTACTTCCTGTGTCGGGCTCCGCCCTCCCAGGGTGGAGTACCCTGTGCCGTGCCCTGGTCGGCTGGTCACGGCCAGGGCGAACGGCCGACCGTCCCCTTGCGGGATACTCGCCGTACGGGACGGGGGTGAGGGGTAAAGGCACTCCTAAAGTCGCTTATTTTATGGAAATACCTGCCCTTGTCAGGACGGCAGGGGGCATAAGGCTATGGCAGAAACATTGCAATTTGATCTACACCCTGATGAAGTAGAGATCTTCACGCTGGAAACGGCAGAGCAAATCCAGCAACTGGATCAGGGTCTTCTGACGATAGAAAAAGAGGGACACACCCCAGAACTCATCCAACGCATCTTTCGTGCCGCTCACACGCTGAAGGGTTCGGCGGGGGCCATCGGCCACCACCGCATGGCGAATCTGACTCATAAGATGGAGACGGTGCTGGTGCTCCTGCGGGAGGGCCGGCTGGCCGTATCAACGCCTCTGGTGGATCTCTTGCTAGAAGCGGTGGATGCGCTCAGGCTATTGACGCAGGAGGTCTCCACGCGGGAACCGAGCGGCGTTGAGCCCGATGGTCTGGTGCAACGCTTTCAGGCCTATGCGACCTCTGGCGAAGCACCGTCTTCTGCCCAACCACCGACCGCTCAACCTGCTGCCCCGCCTGCCGCGCTCCCCACGCCAGAGCTGGAGAAACCCGCACCACAGGCGGAGGCCCAGACGCGGGTCTCGTTGCAGGTCGCCAGAGACAGCATAGCCCCGGCGGCCAGGGCGCTCCAGGTGCTCCTCGCGCTGGCGGAGGCCGGGGAGGTCGTCAAATCCAATCCGCCCCGCGACGTCAT
The DNA here is from genome assembly GCA_020853075.1 of Anaerolineae bacterium. GTDB lineage: Bacteria > Chloroflexota > Anaerolineae > JADYZS01 > JADYZS01 > JADYZS01. The sequence goes on from JADYZS010000266.1 coordinate 6,955, forward strand.
TGAGCGTGGGGAGACGGTTCACCGGCTGGAAGTGTTCGTTCAAACTTCCTGGGATGCGGCCCGGCTGCACAAGCAATTGGCGCACATCGGCGAGATCTCCGATATCCAGGTCCTGACTCAACAGGAGCAATCGCCCGCGCCTCCGAAGGAGCCACAGCGGGCGACTGTGGAACCGGCCATCGCTAAGAGTGCCGCGCCGCCACGGGTGACCGTGGACAAGAGCAATCTGAAGACGGTGCGCACCAGCGTTGAGCGGCTGGATAAACTCATGAACCTGGTGGGCGAACTGGTGACCGACCGGAATCGCCTGATCCAGACCCATTCCTCGCTCCGGGCTCAGTCGCAAGATGGAGAGCGTCTCAGCGAACTGGCCCAGGCCATCTCCCACATGGCGAGCATCACCGATGAACTGCAAGAAGAAGTCATGCGGGCGCGGCTGCTCCCTCTGGAGAACGTCTTCAACAAGTTCCCCCGCATGGTGCGCGACCTGGCGCGTGATTTCGGCAAGTCGGTGGATTTGCAGATAGAAGGTCAAGAGACGGAATTAGACCGCTCGGTCATTGAGGAGATCGCCGACCCCCTCATGCACCTCCTCCGCAATGCCATTGACCACGGCATAGAGCCGCCGGAAGATCGGCGGGCTGCGGGGAAGCCGGAGACCGGAATCATTCGGCTGGCGGGCCGTTCCGAGGGAAGCCACATCGTCATCACCGTATCAGACGATGGCAAGGGGATTGACGCCGAACGAGTTCGTCGCTCGGCTGTAGAGAAGGGGTTGATGAACGACGAGGCGGCGGCGCGCCTCACAGAGAACGAGGTGATTGACCTCATCTTCATGGCGGGTCTCTCCACGTCCAAGAAGGTGACGGACGTATCGGGGCGCGGGGTCGGTATGGACGTTGTGCGCAGCAACGTGGAACGACTGCGCGGCACTGTGAAAGTGAAGACCCAGTTAGGTCAAGGCACTACGTTTGAGCTCAGCCTGCCGCTCACGCTGGCGATCATGCCGGTTCTCCTGGTCACCCTGGAAGGTGGCACTTATTGTATCCCTCTTGCTACGGTAGAAGAGGTTTTGGAGATAGAGACACCCAGTATCCATCGCGTAGATCGGGGCGAGTTGGTGCAGTGGCGCACCAAGTTGCTCCCCCTGCTGCGGCTTCGCCAGTCTTTTGGGCTGGCCGACAAGGTATCCCAGAACGGTCATGCCTCCTCTGTGGTGGCCGTGCGTTGGGGCGACGAGCACGCGGGCCTCGTGGTGGATGGCCTCTTGGGCCAACAGGAGATCGTCATCAAGAATCTGGGCAAACTGATCGGTCAGGTAGCAGGCATCACCGGAGGGGCCATCCTGGGAGATGGGTCTGTGGCCCTGATTATAGACGTGCCCGGCTTGGTCAAACAGGCTACGCGGGACAACGTGGAGCGCATCGCGCGCGCTCGCGCATAGGGCTGGCAGGTGGATAGGTTTGTAGAGACGACCTGGCAGATCGTCTCTACGGCCAATGTCCACCATAGGAGGTGATAATGGACGTGCCGTTAACGGACGAAAGGTTGCGAACCATCCTCCAGGTGATGGCAAATACGGGCATTGAAAGGGCTGCTGATGGCCTGTCTGAGATGATCGGGCAGCGCATCAACATGACCGTGCCGACCATCACGGTCGTGCCTATCGCTTCGGTGCCGGAGCGTATCGGCGGCGCCGAATCTATGGTCGTCGGGATTTACCTGGCTGCCGAGGGCGAGATGAGCGGCCACGTCATGCTCATCTTGAGTTACGAGGATGCCATGCGCCTGGTAGATTTGCTGCTGGGCCAACCTGAGGGGACGACAACCGAACTCGGTGATCCCCTCTGTCGTTCGGCGCTGGCCGAGGCAGGCAATATCGCCGCGTCCTTCTTCCTGAACGGTGTGGCCTCGGCTCTTGGTGTGTCGGGTCGCCCTTCGCCTCCCGCGGTCATCGTGGATATGGCGGGAGCGATTCTTGACATCATGCTGGTCACTGCCGGGCAACTGGGCGATGAGGTTCTGCTCCTGGAGTCTTTGTTTGAGCGCGCGGGACGGGAATTGCGGCTCTTCTTCTGGGTCCTTCCCGACTTGCTGCCCTTGCGGTCATTGACCAAAGAAAGTGGCTGAGGATCATGGAACAGGTTATTACCGTCGGCTTGGGCGAGGTAGCAGTCAGCGGTCAGTCTGAGGCCGTCCTCGTTGCTTTTGGGTTGGGCTCCTGCGTTGGTGTAACAGCCTATGATCCTGTGCGGAAGGTAGGTGGCCTCCTACACGCGATGCTTCCCCAACGTCGCAATGGTGATAAAAACCTGACCAAATACGTTGACAGCGGCATCCCCGAACTCTTGAGCAAACTCCTGGCCCTGGGAGCAAAGCGAGAGCAGTTGCTCTGGCGATACGCCGGTGGCGCACAGATGCTGACCGCGCCCGGCCTCAGCGACAGGTTCAATATCGGAGCCCAGAATGTGGTGATGACTCAGGAGGTGATGGGCCACTATCTCCTACGCGTCTTAAGCCAGGATACGGGCGGTTACCAGGGGCGCACCGTGCGCCTGTTCATAGCCGATGGCCGTGTCCTGGTGCGAGGCATCAGCGGCTCTGAGCGCCAATTATAGTTCCCTGGGCCGAAAGCCCAAGTTCCCTCCGGGAGAGGTGAGAGGATATGGCAAAGATTCTGATCGTGGACGACGCACAGTTCATGCGCTTGCGCTGCGCTCGCCTCCTGAGCGAGCAAGGATACGAAGTGGCCGAAGCCCAAAACGGTCGTGAAGCGGTGGAAGTCTATCAACAGGCACACCCCGATGCCGTTCTCATGGATATTACCATGCCAGAGATGGATGGGCTGGCGGCCTTGCGCCAGATCAAGCAACTGGATCCTAACGCGCGGGTCGCGATGTTGACCGCTCTGGGCCAGCAAGGGATCGTCTTGGAGGCTGTCAAGGCCGGGGCGCGCGACTTCATCGTGAAGCCTTTTGAGGCGGAGCGTGTTCTTTCTGCGGTGAAGCGTATCCTGGGCTGATGGAGAGCCCATAACCGGCTACGAGGTGCCAGCGGGGGAGACTGTGGCGGGTGTCTCAAGCATCGTTCCTGGGGAAAAGTGGAGCAATCTACCTATGGTTACAACTGATGTAAAAGACGGTCAAAAGACTGATGCCGGGCCGACGCTCGCACCGGATCGGTCTGTCGTCCTCGTTGTGGACGATGATCCTGATACGCGCAAATTGGTTTCACTGATGCTTGCCGGACAGTATGCGGTACTGGAAGCGGAAGACGGAGAGCAATGCCTCAGATCTCTGGCGCGTTCGGCTCACTTCGGGCCTGCAGAGGGCGGCATCAGTCTCGTGCTCTTAGACATCATGATGCCGGGAACGGACGGGCTCACTTTGTGTCGCCGCATTGTCAAAGAGTTTGGTGTCATCGTCATTATGATGACCGCGCGCAGTATGCGCGCCGACGTTGAGACGGCCATCCGCAACGGCGCGCGCGACTACATGGTGAAACCCTTCACCAAGACGACGCTGCTTGCGAAGGTCTCCAAGCACTTATATGCACTTTCCCATGGTTGAGGTTCCGGCTGATCCGCCGGCAAGGGCGGGCGACAATGTCTTCTATTAGAATTCTGGTGGTTGACGATTCGGCCTTCATGCGCCTCACTCTGAGCAGGCGTCTGGCGGCGGAGCCGGGATTTGAGATCGTCGGCAATGCCAGCAACGGGCACGAGGCCGTGGCTCAGGTGCGCGCACTGAAGCCGGACGTGGTCACGATGGACGTAGAAATGCCGGGGTTGGATGGGCTGGGCGCTCTGGCGCAGATCATGGCCGAACAGCCGACGCCCGTGATCATGGCGAGCAGCCTGACCAGCGAGGGAACCGAGACCACCGTCCGCGCCCTCACTTTGGGCGCGGTGGACTTTGTGACCAAACCCTCGCAAATCGGCAACATGCAGCAGGTGGTGGTAGAGATAGCCAGCAAGATACGCCAGGCGGCTGGCGCGCGCGTGCGCCGTGTGGCCGCCGTTACCAAAGCCCCTGCCGGCCAGCGCGAGAAAATGCCAGTGCGACCCTTGATGGCGGCGGATACCGTCCTTGCTATCGGCGCCTCCACGGGAGGGCCGGGGGCTCTGCGCCACCTGATGACCGATCTCCCTGCCGACGTCAACGCGGCTGCCGTCATCGTGCAGCACATGCCGCCCGGATTCACCCGCTCTCTGGCCGAGCGGCTCCACGAGGTCTCGGCCTGGTCGGTGAAGGAAGCCGGGGCGGGAGACCGTATGCTCTGCGGACAGGCACTTCTGGCTCCCGGCGGCTTTCATCTGGTTCTTGGCCGGGGGGGCGAGGCGATGCTGAATCAGGACCCGGCGGTGAATAACGTCCGCCCCGCCGTAGATGTGACCATGCGTTCGGTGGTGGAAATCTATAAAGGAAGGGTGCTTGGCGTTGTGCTGACCGGCATGGGGCGAGATGGTGCCGATGGAGCCGCGTTAATTCGCCAGGCGGGCGGGCGGGTGATCGCGGAAGCCGAATCCACCTGTGCCGTGTATGGAATGCCACGGAGTGTTGTTGAGGCCGGAGCAGCCGATTACGTAGCCCCTTTGCCAGAAATCGCCATGCTGATCCGCCGCATCCTTAGAGAAGGCAAAGATGACCGATACCGAGTTCATTCTGATCAAAAAGCGTCTGCGAGCGCTTACCGGCATTGACCTGGAATCCTACAAGAGCCCCCAGATGCGACGTCGCCTGGACGGTTATCTGGAGCGCGTCCGTGCGCCGTCTTGGGCCGAGTTCTTGCGCACGTTGGATAGAGATCCCCAGGCCGTGCGCCAGTTGCGCGACTTCCTCACGATCAACGTCACCAATTTCTTCCGTGATCGTCCCAAATGGGAGGAACTGCGCACCCGTATCGTGCCGCTGACACGGCGCACCGGCCACGCCTTGCGGGCTTGGAGCGCCGCCTGTTCCATCGGTGCCGAGCCGTTCTCCCTGGCGGTCCTCTTTCAAGAAGACCCCAGTATCTGGCGCTATAGTATCCTGGGTACAGACATTGACCGGGATGCCCTGGAAAAAGCGCGCGCGGGCGGGCCATACACAGTGGATGAAGTCAAGGAGATGGATCAGGTGTGGCTTGCTCGCTATTTTCGGCGCGACGGTGCCGGCTACTGGGTTCAGCCTCCTCTGCGCCAGCGGGTGGAGTTTGCCGAGAAAGATCTGTTGCGCAGCACCGCCAAAGAGGAGTTTGACCTGGTCGTGTGCCGTAACGTGTTGATCTATTTCACCGAGGACGCGAAAGACCAGGTATTGCGGGGGCTGGTACAGGCGTTGAGGATAGGCGGCGTTTTGTTCATTGGGGCAACTGAGAGCATACCTTCGGGACGCATCGGGGGTCTGGAACGGGTGAGCCTTTCCTTCTATAAACGGGTTGCCTGAGGATCGGAGACCGTTTTTCCACACAATAACCGGAGGAGTCGCCCGGATGATAGCGGTCCCACAAAGCGAGATCACCTCTACCTTGCTTGCACCACCAACTGAAAGGCCAAACATGGACGTCAAGTTTCTTACACCGTTTATCAATGCTGCTGTAGAAGTCCTGGCGGCTGAACTGGGAGGCCCGGTTGAACGCGGGGGCATCGCCCTGCACCGATCTGGCTATACGACCAACGACGTCAGTGTCATCCTGACCATCGTGGGCCGCCTGCAAGGGGTAGTCGTGTATGGCCTGTCTCAATCTACGGCCCTGGCCATGGTGTCGCAGATGATCGGCCAGCCCTTTACACAGATGGATGAACTGGTACAGAGCGGGGTCGCCGAAGTGGGAAATGTGATCACCGGGCGCGCCAGCATGTTGCTCGCCTCGGCAGGATTCGTTACCAATATCTCGGTGCCGACCCTGGTCATCGGCAAAGCGATGATCTCCGTTCTGGATTTCCAGCGCCTCGTCGTACCCCTTGCGTTCAAGTGCGGCCAGATGGAAGTCCACCTGGCCTTGCGGGAAGCCAGTGGGAACGGAACAGGATAGGTAGGCATAGCCCCACTTGTATTCGTTGTCTTCTTCTCTCCCTAACGGGGGCGGGGAGAAAGCCGGCAAGAGCTTTTTCCCCGCTCTATACGGAAAATTTACACACCTCTTACGAGCCGCTTATTCACTCCGCGCCGCTAATCTGATATAGTTCCTTTAGACCCCTCTTGGGGGCCGGTCGTTCAAGGGGACTATATATGATTACCCTCACCCGTCTTGACGGCAGCCACCTGACCGTGAATGCTGACCTGATTGAGTTCGTGGAAGCCACGCCCGATACCATCGTGTCGCTGACCACGGGCAAGAAGGTGGTCGTTCTGGAACGGCCAGAAGCCGTGATACAGGCTATCGTCGCCTATAAGCAGTTGATCCATCAGGGTCCAAAGCCACCGCAGGAGAACTGACACCTATGGCCTGGACTACCATCGTGGGATTGGTCCTCGGTTTCGGCGCGATGATGGTTTCTAACATCCTGGAGGGAGGGAACCCGGCCAGCCTGATTAACGCCCCCGCGGCGGTCATGGTTTTTGGCGGGACGATTGGTGTAGCCTTCGTTGCTTTTCCTCCGCGCACGGTCCTGGGGTTGCCCAAAACCATCATGCAGATCTTCAAGTTCAAGCTGCCCGATCCCCTTGCGCTCATCAACTTGATCGTGGACCTGGCAGATAAGGCGCGTCGCCAGGGGCTCCTCTCCCTGGAAGAGGAAGCAGGTAAGTTGAGCGATCCTTTCCTCCAAAAGGGGCTGCAACTGGTAGTTGATGGTACAGACCCTGACACGGTTCGCCACCTTCTGGACACTGAGATAGAACGTATGTCGGAGCGGCACGTATCGGCCTACTCCATTCTGGCGGCCATGGGCGGGTATGCCCCCACGATGGGCATTATCGGAACCGTCATGGGGTTGGTCGCGGTCCTCAGTCACGCCGAGGATCCCTCGGAGATGGCTGCTTCTATTGCCACAGCCTTTTTAGCGACCCTCTACGGTGTGGCAACGGCGAACCTCCTCTGGCTTCCGCTGGGCTCCAAACTCAAGCAGGCGGATGAGGAGGAAGTATTGCTACGGCACATCATCGCGGAGGGTGTGATAGCGATACAGAACGGGGATAACCCGCGTGTGGTGCGCACCAAACTGGAGTCCTCTTTACCTCCGAAGGAGCGCGGCAAAGAGGCCGAAAAGGGTAAAACGCCGGAAAAGCAGGAGTAGGGATGGCGAAAAAGCACGGAGGCGGACACGGCGGTGGTAGTGAGGAGCGTTGGTTGCTGACCTACGCCGACCTCATCACCCTCCTGCTTGCTTTCTTCATCATACTTTGGGCGGGTTCTCGGGCTGATCTGGAGAAGTTCGGACGTCTGGCAAAGGCATTGAGCCAGGCTTTTGGCGTCTCGGTTTTTGAGGGCGAAGGGGGAGGCGTGTTGGGCACCGGCTCCGGCCTGTTTGAGTTTTCACAATTGAGCGGCGCGCAAAGGCAGTTCATGCACATCTCTGAGAAGTTACAACAATATGCGAGCCAGGAGGGGTTGAGCGAGAGCATCGCTGTGAATTTTCGGAACGAAGGAATCGTGATTACACTGTCTAACGCTCTCCTGTTTCCTTCTGGTGGTGTGGAAATCGGGGAGGAGTCGCGGGGCACGTTGGCCGAGATCGCCGAACTCATCCGGCCCTTGCCTAACGAAGTGCGCATTGAGGCGCATACCGATAACCTCCCTACGAACAGCCCCGTTTATCCGACTAACTGGGAACTCTCGGCGGCCCGCGCGGCGGCTGTGGTGCGCTATCTCATTGACACAGAAGGGATTGAAGCCTCCCGCTTGTCCGCACTGGGCTATGGCGAACAGCGATCCATTTATGCGAACGATACGCGCGAGCACCGCCTGCTGAATCGCAGGGCCGATATCTTGATCCTTTACCCTAATGAAAAGACTGCCCCTATCGTCAACGTTATAGGGAACTATCCGAATCAGGAGAAGAAATAAGATGCGCAGACTCCTGAACAAGAAGATCCTCTTGATCCTCGGCATCGTCATCTTTCTCGTCGTGATTGGCGGCGGTGTCTTCCTGGTCACCGGCGGGTTTGCCCAGCCGGTGGTGTTGAGCCTGAGCGTAGGAGCACCTGCGGCAACGGCGTCACCCTCCCTTGAGGAGCCTACCCCTGCACCGACTACAGTGCACCAAGACCCTCTGAAGATGCCTCCCGCCTCCGGTATCATGATAGACCTGGGGGCCAAGGTCGTCAATCTCGCGGACCCGGGCGGCTATCGCTATTTGCGAGTAGGGCTGGTTCTGGAGTTCGCGCCTCCCGCCAGTTATTACCTGCTGAAACAAGAGGGGGCAAAGAAGGCAGAGGAACTGAAGAAAGAGGAGGAGAAGGTGCGTGAGGAAGTCACGCTCTATC